>PBPU01000033.1 GCA_002724825.1 Acidimicrobiaceae bacterium | reverse complement strand
TATCTGCCCACTCGGTTCCGAGCTGAAGGGTCATGTTTCGTAGCCCTCCCTTTGCAGCGCTGTAGGCGATCACACCGTTTTCACTTCCGCCACTTCCAAGTATTGATCCGATATTGACGATAGATCCCGACCCGTTCTCTAACATATGTCGGCCGCATTCTCGGGCGTAATAAAAAGCTCCAACGAGGTCAACAGAAACAATTTGATTAAACGTTTCACTGTCAAAGTGCTCTGGAGCGACGCCACGCATATCAGCTATGCCCGCGTTATTGACAAGAACATCTATTTTTCCATGCTTTTCGATACCTGCACTAACTACATTTTTCACATCTTCTTCTATAGAAACATCGCCAGGGACAGCTATGACCTTACTTCCTTTTTCTCTACAAGTAGCTGCCACATTTTGAAGCAAATCCTCTGTTCTAGCTGTGAGAATCAAATCGGCGCCGGCTTCTGCGAACGAATAAGCGAATTGTTCTCCAAGCCCGTAGCTCGCTCCCGTGATTAATACTGTCTTTCCTTCGAAGTTAAACATTTATTACTTCCCCTTCTATTTTCAATATCTTATGAGACGTTCTTGAACTATTAACCTCTGCCGACGAGATCAAGTTGCCCTAGGATTTCCTGTTCTCTTGCGATTCGTGATGTTAAGACTTGTTTGAGTTCCCCGAGTTTTTGATTATCTCCGGATTCAAACGCTTCATCAATCGCCTCGGCTAATGCTTGGGAGGCCTGTGAGTAGCGTTCCGCCACATCGCAGAGAAGTAAGCTCTCTCCTTCAATTTTGCTGCGTTCTTGGCCAATAGCGTCTTCTATTTGCGCAATTTCCTCTACCATCCATGCTATTTCTGAAGCGCTCCGGCGACTTAATCGACGAAGAAGCTGTTCTGCTTGCCCTAGTAATACTTTGGCTTGTTCATCTTCGATAGCAGGAGCGACGACTGCGTTAAGGTCGTCAGCTATAGCAAGAAGTATTTTGTCAGTAGTTGGTTGGGTCAGCATCCTTATTCCTCTCCATCCAGTGCAGCTTCTAAAGCGTCAGTTGCCGCCATCCACGCCGCTTGCCCGAACAATAACCCATCAAGCGAGAAAGCGATATTCGTTGAGGATGTATTTCCCCGCGCCATTTCGGAACCAGTGGCCGATAGTTGGCTCACAACACCAATTACCCCAAGGACCAAGAAGTACGTCAAAACAGCCGGGTTGACTTGATCTTCGCTAAATCCAGTGATTTCTCTGTATTTGTTGAGAAATGCTTCTGGATTCTCATCGATAATATCTGGAGGAGCCGCTTGTGCATATGCTTTGAAATAGCCCAAGTCTTCGCGTGGATCTCCGATGCTTGCCAGTTCGAAATCGATAACGACAAGATCGCCCTGGTCGTCGACGAGCATGTTCGCAGTAGAGAAATCATGGTGGACCAAAGAAACAGGTACAGAAGGTGGCCTGTGCGTATCAAGCCAGCTCGCCACGTAGTGGAATATAGGAAGTGCTTCTACATGCTCGTGAGCAGTGTGTTTCCACATAGCAATCTGGTCGGTTAATGGGTCACCGGATGCAGGTCTCTGCAGGCTGCTCGGAAGATTCTCGACAGGAATCGTATGGACAGCTCCGGCTAGTTCAGCAAGTTTCTCAGGAAGAGTCGTTACGCCATTTTGTTCGATCCAAGGCAGAGTTGATTCTGCAGTGGTGAANTCAAGCACGAGAGCGGGTGTCCCAATGAATGTCCCGTCACTATCGAGAAATCGGGCAGCAGGAGTATTTAAATGCGGTTTCACCGCCTGAAGTACTTCGAACTCTTGCGTACGGTCAGTGTCAATTATCGCTGTTCCTTCAGGAGGGTCTCCTCTCAAGACATACGTTCCAGATTCGCTGGTTCCATTGATAGTAAAGGAAGCTTCAAACTGCGCCATAAGCCGCGAATAGCCTCCTGTCATTGCTTCATACCCATCTACCGTGATGTCTGAAGCTCCGTTGGCCTCAAGCAGGGCCGTGATTTTTTCGGGCATTATTTCAGGGTCTTGCATGATTGCACGCTACCTGAATGTTTCTCGGTTCGCCTCATTGTGTTAGATTTCCTCCATGACCAGAGTGCTTTTAATGACCAAAGGGCACCCCTTNCACAAAGANAAATTTTTTCGTATTTTTGATCAACTTGTGGCCAATGAGGATAGTTGCGTTACAGAATACACCCACGTCGAACAGCCCGCAGCGCAGCATTTTTTTGACCCCGTTGCGTCAGAACCATGGGATGTTTTTGTTATGTACGACATGCCAGGAATCGAGTTTGCTGGTTCTTCCGAACGGACAAGCGGCATCGACCCAGTAACGTTCCACGACCCCCCCGAGAGAATGGTAGAAGGAAGTCGAGCTCTTCTAGAGCAAGGCAAAGGGATGGTTTTTTTGCATCACGCTATTGCGGGTTGGCCAAACTGGGAAGAATGGGCTCATGTCATTGGCGGAAGATTTCATTATCAGCCTGCACAACTCCGAGGAGTCGATTACCCCGATTCAGGTTACCGCCATGAGGTCGAGCAGGTCATCGATGTAGTTGACACTGGACATCCAATCGTTGCGGGAATACCACCATCATTCGAAATTCTCGATGAAGCGTATCTACTACCAGTGATGGAAGACCTTGTTGACCCGATCCTTCGCTCTCAACACTCTTTCACTTCCGACAACTTTTATTCAGCCGATTTAGCTATACGCGGAAAGGGAAACAGCAATGAGGGATGGGTGCATCCCACTGGCAGCAATCTTGTTGGCTGGGTAAAACACGCAGGGAATTCACCAGTTGCTTATATCCAGTTCGGGGACGGCCCATCGCAGTACGCCGAACCCATTTACGGAAAGCTCATCGGGAACGCTATTACTTGGGCGAATAACGAAACATCCCATGAGTGGGCGCGACAACGAAGAGCAACGACAGGAAGGTACTCGTAGAATCTGGTTGTTCTACCACTCGTCCCAGTGGCTCAAATCAGAACCAGGAAGTCTTTTCGCCAACTTAAAATCTGTGCCCGTGGTATAGGCAATTGGGAAAAGGCCAGCCTGAGTAACAGTATCGAATGGAATACCTAGTAGATCCGCGACTTCTTTCTCATTCGGCAGATGCAGGGTTGTCCACGCAGATCCCAATCCTCGTTCACGAAGAGCAAGCATAAAGCTCCATACAGCGGGAAGGATAGAACCCCATGCGCTTGCTTGGCCAAACGTTGGCACTCCACTATCAAGCCGTCCTTGGCCTTGGATGCAAGGAATCATCATGACTGGCACTTGGTGAAAGATTTCTCTCAGGTAGCGTGACGAATCCATGATCTTCGGCCGTTGAGCAGTGCGCGGATCGTCCACTCCATACTGGGGCTGGTCAGGACGGTTCGTGTACTTGTCATAATTCGCCCCGTAGAAATCCGCAATAACCTTTTTCTTTTCAGGGTCAGTGACAAAAACCCACTGCCACCCCTGTGCATTAGACCCAGTTGGAGCCTGAAGAGCGATATCCAAGCATTCCTCAATCACTTCTCGTTCGACAGGCCGCTCCAAGTCTAATCTTTTCCGAACTGACCTAGTAGTGGTTAGTACTTCATCGGCATCAAGCCCTAATCGCATAATCTTCTCCTTCAGTGGTTATTAACTCAATCAAATCTTTTGCTGCGTCGCCCAAACGTTGTGTCGCAATTTCGAAGTTACTTACAAATTGCTCGGCCGTCGATTCATCGGAATCAACAAGATCCGTTATTACTTTCAAAGCTGTAAACGGAATATCAAATTGTTCACAGACCCAAGCGACAGAGGCGGCTTCCATATCTTTCGCGATCGCCTGATACGAGTCCATCTTTGCAAGGTCAGCTTCCGGAGCATCAAGGGCGTTGCCGGTACTGACTGCACCCAGAGAGAATCCCAAGCTCCTGCCGACATCGCCCATGTCAACTACTGGGTAGTTTCCATTTCCGTATGCGTCGAACGCTTCGAGTTGTATTCGTCGATCGTGGAAATAGCAACTGTCAGCAAGGCATACCTGCCCGATGTGCCCGCCTCGGTTGACAAAACCACCTGCTGTGCCTGCTGAAATGACAAGGCTTGGGCGGACACGTTCGATGGCAAGCAAGGAAGCGATCGCTGCGGGCTGGCTAGCAATACTGTCCACCCCATAGCGCCTATCCTTTCCATTGAGAACTAAACACACGCGGGAACTCTCCCAAATTTCAGAAGAAAAAGCTGAATGAAGTTTCTCGCCTGGTGTATCAAGGTTAAGAGCGGAGCGAACCGGAGCGGCTTCCGCTTCCATGGCCATAACGATAAGAGGCTTTCCGCCGGGAGGCATTTACTGGTTTCCGTGATCCGCTACCCATTTAGCGGTAGCTTCCCCCATTTTCCGCCCGTCATATCCGATGCGTTGCGTNGGNGTTATTTTGAAAATAACCCGACGAGGCGAGTCGAGAAATCCGGCAAAGTTCTTTTGCCACTGCTCATCTGCCGGATTGAGCGCCTCAGCAAGAGCTGGGTAAAACCAGGCTTTGGTTTCGTCATCATCGAGGATTTCACACAGGCCCTTGTACGTCACGGTTTGGTTAAATCCTGCCTTCGANCCTTTACTGGTGACACATACAGCGCACCGGTTATCGCGACGCATCGCAGGAACTCNGGCGCGTTGGCTNGTCAAGGTAACCCAGAAACAACCTTTCGCCCANACGTACGACATNATGACACCCACGGGCCATCCTTCCTTATTGGCCCAGATGAACGTGCACTCGTTCTGAAGTTTNAGCAACTTCTCTTCATCTTCACTATCAAGCGTGTAGACCGTCACATCCTCGTAATTGAAATCATCTCCAGCCATATTGAATCTCCTAAGTTCAGTTCGCAAAACCGCCGCGAAACGGTTACCTTCATAACTTATCAACAGAAAAAAGGAACATATGGATCTTTACGAAGCAATGTACACAACCCGATCGATGCGGCGAGTNAAACCTGACCCCATCCCCGAAGATGTACTAGGAAGGATCTTNGACGCAGCCGTGCGGGGGCCATCAGGAGGAAACCGGCATACATTCCGCTTCCTCACCGTGACTGATAAAGCGACCATGGCAAAACTGAAAANNATTTACCATGACGCATACTGGGAGCTTCAAGAAACAAGTTACGCCGGAGTGCAAGAGAAAATGCGCGATGGTGACCCCAACGACCCGAGTGTGCAGCAGACAAAACGCATATCCAGTTCCGCAGAACATTTCGTTGAGTATCTCGACCAGCACCCGATGCTGATTTTTGTCTTCGGGAAAGAAAAAGGAGAGTCAACGACGTTCCCTGTTCTTTGGAACCTCTGCCTAGCGGCCAGAGCAGAGGGNCTAGGGACCTTTATCACNACGCTGCTAAAGCTCCGCAAGAAAGACGTCGAAGACCTTTTGGAAATGCCGGAAGGTTTCTGGCACATGCACGCCATGATCCCTATCGGNTATCCGACCGGCAGGTGGGGGATGGCTAGCCGCCAACCAGCCCACGAATTTGTCTACTCAGAAAAATGGGATGAACCCGTTACATGGGAAGCCATNNCAAATTGGGAAGAACCNGAAGGNTACGGCCGAGATCACCAGTGAACGNAGGAACTTCNCTCCTCCAATTCACACCAGAGANTTGATCCGCTAATTTCACTGTATGGATTTCAACATTCCCGAAAAAACCCAGAAACTCCTCGATGAACTGGACGCCTTTATCGAAGATGTCATCAAGCCGATCGAACAAGAAAACGACAACATCCGCTTCTTCGACCACCGCAGAGAAGACAGCCGCACCGATTGGGATCGTGATGGCCTACCAAACGCTGAATGGGAAGCCCTTCTCGTGCGGATGCGACAAGAAGCAGACAAGGCAGGTTTCTGGCGCTACCACCTTCCCGAACGTTTCGGAGGCCAGAACGGAACCAACCTAGACATGGCGATCGTACGCGAACACCTCGCCCGCAAGGGATTGGGCTTACACAACGACCTACAGAATGAAAGTTCCATTGTCGGAAACCTGGTCACTGTCCTGATGATGGAACGATTCGGCAGCGAAGCCCAACAGGAACAGTGGATACCTAAAATGCTCAACGGCGAAGCGCGGATCGGTTTCGGACTGACCGAACCCCTCCACGGATCTGACGCCACATGGATGGAAACAACCGCGACACGCGACGGAGATGAATGGGTTATCACCGGTGAAAAATATTGGAACACGGGACTTCACCACGCCACCCACGATTATATTTTCGCACGAACATCAGGAGAGCCGGGTGAAGGAACCGGAATCACCTGCTTTATTGTCCCCACAGACTCTGCAGGGTTCAAAGTAGAAGAATTCATGTGGACATTCAACATGCCGACCGACCACGCCCATGTCACGCTTGATCAGGTACGGGTCAACCATGCCGATATTCTCGGTGAAGAAGGCAAAGGGCTCCAGACAGCCCAATTGTTCGTCCACGAAAACCGGATACGGCAAGCAGCATCATCGTTAGGCGCAGGTCTCCACTGCATCGACACAGCTGTCGAATGGGCGTCCAATAGGGTGGTTTTNGGAAAACCGTTAGCGCAAAANCAGGCGATACAGTTTCCGCTCGCTGAACTTTACACCGAAGCCGAAATGATCCGGGCGTTAATCTGGAAAACAGCGTGGCAACTTGATGAAGGTGTCGACCATATGGAAATAACTGACAAGGTCGCCATGTGTAACTACCGTGGGAACCGGTTCTGCTGTGACGCTGCTGACAGGGCGATGCAAACATGTGGCGGGCAAGGCTATGGAAGAAAACTTCCGTTCGAACACATTTACCGTCATCATCGCCGCTACCGGATCACCGAAGGATCAGAAGAAATACAGATTCGAAAAGTCGCTGGAAAACTTTTTGGGTTTGCTGCTCGAGCAAAAGGGTAGATAGATAATAAACTCCTTACACCGGTAATTCCTTTGGGTTGCCGGTTCACAGAGAAGGGCAGCAATGAAAAGATTTAAACTCCTNNGTGCACTGCTTGTACTTGTAATGATTTCAATTAGTTGTGGTGGGTCAGAAAGCTCAAATGAAACTGCTNCCCCTCAGGAAAATCAAAGCCAGGAATCTNAAACGACAGAGACAAGCGGAGAAAGCCCTGAAGCTGGTNAGGNNACACCGGCTCCGGAGACCACTGAGGAAAAACTCTGTAAAGAACAGCATCCCGACTGGGAAAATCCCATTCCTGCCGTAGATGAGGATGGGAATTTTAATGGGTGTGGTCGCACAGAAGCCCACGTTGAAGCCATACTCGAATGTGCCAAAGGGGGCGGCGAGATCATACCAAGACCGATCCTTGATGAGGACGGTAACTGGACTGGGGAATGTGATGTCTCGTGTTATATCAATGAGGAATGGACAGCTGAAGATGAGGCTGAAGATATGTTTATATGCCCTCCATCTGGATTGGCGACTGCAGAACTGGAGCAGTCAATTCAGGCAGCGTTAGGTGATTGGATAGCAGCCAACGGAGCTCCAGGATCCTCATTGGCGGTTCTTCTCCCAGACGGATCCGAAATTCTCGTAGCTTCCGGAGTTCAAGACCTGCGAGCGGACGGCGCNGCGACGACGGAAGATTACTGGCGTATAGCGAGCATCAGTAAACCCATCACCTCCGCCGTCNTCCTGCGACTGGTGGAACAAGGACTCGTCGATGTTGACGCAACCGTCGCCACGTACCTTGGNNACGAATGGGCTACCGGCTACGAACTCGACGGAGTGGACTACGCGCCGCTCATCACTATCCGCCAGATNCTNGACCACACTGACGGCTTCAGAGAATACGCGTTCGACCCCGGCTTCTACCTTATGGTCAGCGACCGGCTTGATGTTCCGATGGACCCGCANGAAGTCGTCGATTGGGCGTTCAACGTCGGACCCCAGTACGTACCGGGAACCGAGTACGCCTATAACACCGTCGGGCACATTGTCGCGGGGCTCGTTATCGAAGCGGTCACGGGCAAAACAGCCCACGAAGCGATGAGGGAACTCGTTTTCGACCCAGCCGGCGTCACAGAACTGTACTTAACTCCAGGTGAATCGCCACCAACGTATGTTCCCGCAATGTACGTCCAAGGAGAACTAGCAGCCCTCATTTCCCTTTTGCCCGGCCTCGCCCCATATTTGGACGCAGCCGAAGTAGGAGACCTCCTCGACCTCAGCGTCGGACCACAGGAAGTGCTCACCTCAGCCCCGTGGACTGGAGGAGGAATCGAAGCGCAAATGGATGANCTAGCCCGCTTCTTCAAGGCAATGTTTGATGGAACCGTCCTTCAGGAAGAAACCATAGAACTCTTCTCTGAAACAGCTCTCGACACATCCTATGCGCTAGGGATACAACTCAGTGAACGGGTCGGCTACCGCACTTTTGAACATGGTGGGGGAGTNCCCGGATTCCGGTCTCACGCCAGATATTTCCCTGATCTAGATTTATCCATAGCGTTATCTACGAACCTTATTCCCGTCGACCCAGACGTAGGCCAGCTTGCCGACACGGTAACGCAACTCGTCCTTGACGCTCTCGAAGATGCAGGTTGGGAAGTTCCNTCANCTATCGGTGAGGGTCAGAGTGAGGAAGCTCCGGAAGACCCGAACGCTGGAACGACAGGCTCCTAAGTCACCCAAATAATTTCATTCAATCTTGGGGTTTCTATTCCCGTCGTAGAGGGCGGGTAAGACAGGTCGGTCCGCCTTCGCAAGGTATACATAGTTCATCGCCTGCAAAAACTGCCACGTCGCATCCGGCGCCTTCAAGCAGTGACAAGGTAAGAGGGAAACCGTCAATGGCGATTACTTCCCGCGGCCCAGTTGCAAGAACATTTAGACACAACCCCGAACTTTCCTCAAACTCCTCCATTGGAACTTCAAGTAGCTGAAACCCGCGTGTGACCATAAGGTCGCGTAACCCGTCTGGAAGTAGGGGAGCATAAACAAGCGCAAGATCCACATCCAAAGGGCTCACTAGAGAAAGCAAATGCAGGCAAGCTTCCGGCCCCTTGTAATCCGGAAGGTCAAATGACACCACATCAATACCTGCTGAATTGACGATTTCCGTAAACTGGGCAATCCCTTCAGAGTTGCTTCGGAAGCCTCTCCCAACCGCAAGCGTTGAACGATCAAGCCAAAAACAGTCACCACCTTCAAAAGTCCCTGGCAATTGGACACTCCCGAGAATCGGCACGCCTACCGAGTCATAGAATTTCCTGTGCAGGTCGACTTCGCCACGGCGCAGCTCCTTACCGGGCTGGAGGAGTACAGCCCCAGAAGGCAGCATGAACGACGCATCATAGGTAAAGATCGAATCGGCGAGATCGTCTTCCTCATCAGACAGCCACAAGATCTCCGTCCCAGCCGAAGATAATAATTCCGTAAATGCGTCGAATTGTCTCATGAGCGCTTCAGCATCAAGAGGTTTCTCATAGTGCCATTCCACATGATCAGCGTTCAGAATCGCGTTCGGATACCGCATGGCGACACTTGTCAAACGACCAGACATTGAACTCACACCAAACTGGCCTTGCATCACTATCCCTTCTCGTTGCCTTGCACACGCACCAAATCAGCACGATCAGCCGCAATAAGATCAACTACATCAGCGGGGCTGAGCGCAGTGCAGAACTCGCCATGAAGATTCGCAACTGTCATATCATGAACCAACTCAGGGTCACGGTCGACACCATCAGGTCCGACACGGTTCGTCGTGGCGCACCCCTCAGCCACAAGATAGGTGTCGTAGCCCATATTCCCAGCCATCCGAACAGTGGTCTCTACACACATGTTGGTAAAAAACCCAACAACGACAAGCCGCG
>PBPU01000096.1 GCA_002724825.1 Acidimicrobiaceae bacterium | reverse complement strand
CCGGGAATCGCAAAACATGCAGATCCTGGTTTCGTAGTTGTGACACCTGGAAGTGGGGTAATCATGTTGCCCCCTGTCTCTGTCTGCCACCATGTATCAACTATCGGGGTCTGAGATCCACCAATATTTTCGTGATACCACATCCATGCTTCAGGATTTATTGGCTCACCGACAGTTCCAAGAACACGAAGGCTACTCAGATCATGTTTCCTGACCTCTTCACTACCCCATTTCATAAAGGTTCGAATAGCAGTTGGAGCTGTGTAAAGCTGTGTTACACCATATCTATCGATAATGTCCCATAACCTATCCTTTGACCACGTAGACCTATCTCCTGACCCTCTGAGTTCTTGTCGTGGAGTATCCGGTGTCCCCTCATACATCACGGAGGTGCACCCATTCGCTAAAGGGCCATACACGATATAGCTATGGCCTGTAACCCAACCAATATCAGCAGCACACCAATACACATCACTTTCGGGGTGGATATCAAAAACATACTTGTGGGTGAACGCCACCTGAGTGAGATAGCCTCCGGTGGTGTGCATAATACCCTTTGGTTTTGCGGTTGTACCCGACGTGTATAGCAGGTAAAGAAGCTGCTCACTGTCCATAGGTGGTGCTGGGCAATTGGCTGATGCTTCCTGCATTAATTCGTGCCACCAGTGGTCTCGCCCTTGGACCATCGTGACAGGTGAATCGCAACGGTTTACAACGACTACATTTTTTACTGTGTCGGCACCATTCTCGAGGGCTGCATCTACATTTACTTTCAAGGGTGAGGGTTCACCTCGCCTATATCCGGCGTCTGCTGTGATGATAAGCTTGGCATCAGCATCTTCACATCTATCAATGATGGCGTCAGGACTAAAGCCTCCAAAGATAACAGAATGAGCGACTCCGATTCGGGCGCATGCAAGCATAGCTATTGGTAACTCTAAGATCATTGGCATATATATCGCTACTCGGTCAGACTTCTGCAGTCCCAAACCCTTTAGGACGTTGGCAAATTTGGAAACTTCATCAAGGAGCTCTTTATACGTTATCGACTTTGTATCCCCGGGTTCACCTTCCCAGTGAAATGCTACTTTTTCTCCGTTGCCATTCTCGATATGCCGATCAAGACAATTGTACGTGATATTTAATTCCCCTCCGAGGAACCACTTTGCATATGGAAGGTCCCATTCTAAAGTTGTATGGAAGTCCTGAGACCATGTGAGGAGCTCTCGTGCTTGACGAGCCCAGAATGCTTCGTAGTCGGCATCTGCTTCTTCATATAAAGTCTGGTCCGCCGTTAGGGCGCCTCTTTGAAACGCTTCAGATGGTGGAAATGAGCGATCCTCAGTATAAAACTCTTCAATAGCTTGATTGGACACTATGCCCCCTTTGATGACTTATTGATGAGAATACCCTTTGCGAAGAATACGGGCCAAAATCTCTTACCGGATTAATTCAGGGCTAGATCTTCCATTCAATAACGGTAAATCCTCCTAACCCATTGGGGTCAAGTAGAGCTTCAGCTTCAGTTGCTCTACTTCGTGCAGCTAGTGCTTCAACATTTGGATTTGATGCATTTTCGAACCATACTCGTTTCCCCTCTTCAACGAAGTCCGAAATTCCAAGTGATTGCAACCACTCATGTTGGAACTGAATAGAATCTGGGATTCGCACGGAACTAATTTGCTTAAGATCTACATCAGTCGTTATGTCCTGGCTACCTGGTTCAACCAATGGGCTTTCGCCTAAACCATGACCTCTGTATGTTCGGAGCCATTTGTGATTTGTCGGTGCAGGAAAAGATGGAAGAGCATAATCAACTACAACTACTCTGCCAGATTCGATTAAACCGAGTGCATCATTCAGCCAACGGCGGGCCATAGTCTGGTATGGAATTCGGGTCCCCGGGCTTTGAGCGATACCAAATAGATCGTTTAGATCTTCATCAGCTTTGATAAGCACTTCGTGGAATAACCCGTCACTAGATCCGACACATACCTGAGACCACTCACCGGTTTTTTGACTCTCGTAGATATCAAATGGGAGATTGTCTAGTAACTCATTTGCAAAAACGACACCTGTAACACTTTTACTAGGAAGTTGACCGAAGGATTCCACACCCTCAGGGTGCTGTGACCGCTGAAGTGCGCTCTCTTCTACTGTTATGTATCTGAGGGCCCTCTGGCAGTCTGGCTGCGCCTTTAAGATTGACCTTGCAAGAGTTCCTGGGCCAGCTCCTGCTTCAATGAAATAAAAGGGGTCAGGGTTTCCCAACTCTTTCCACCATTTATCAAGTGCACTTGCTACTAGCTTTCCAAAAAGCGGACCTGTTTCTGGACTAGTTATGAAATCTTTTCTTCTTCCTGCTCCTCCACTTGCATAAAATCCTAATGAAGGGTGATAGAGGGCTAATTCCATAAATCGACTAAACGGCATCACTCCGTTTAGCGAAATTTCTTGAGCTATCTCTTCATGAAGGTTCATCGTAGATATATACGCACACACTTCGATAGTCGTCAACTACGAAGAAAATTTATCCGCCAAATGCTACGAGACTGACATCTGTAAAGTGGGTGACAATTCCTGGTGCAACTCCGAAGGCAATAGTGGTACCTGCAGTCAACACAAGAGCGGCTAAGAGTGAGACAGGTACTTTTACTTCTCCTTCGTGTGTTTCATGAGAATCTTCAACCCACATACGCATAGCTATTTTTCCGTAATACCCAAAGGCGATGACAGCATTGATCGCTGCTACTACAGCTAATCCATATCCCCAGTTTGTACTGGCACTGGTAAGGGAAGTAAATACTGAGAATTTTGCATACCAACCTCCAAGTGGAGGTATACCTGCAAGTGACGCTAGGAAAACTGTCATTACTATCGCGAGGCTTGGAGATGTNCGNAATAANCCGTTNTAGCTTTCNAGATCAGCCGTTTTNGTTTTTCTAGAAACNGCAAGGATTATTCCAAACGCCCCNATATTCATTGCTGCATAGATCACAAGATAGGTGACAACAGCAGAAACNGCTTTNTCGGCTATTGCTGGNCNTTCCCCCGCTACGGCGAGAGGNGCAAGCATAAATCCTGCTTGTGCAATNCCAGAGTATGCCATTAGGCGAACAATATTTGTTTGCCTCAATGCCATTACATTTCCNGCAGTCATTGACAAAGCAGCGAGAATCCAGATNAGTGGCTGGAAAACATCTTCCTGACCGATGAAACCAATGACCACTAAGTTCATGAGGGCAACAAACCCTGCTGCCTTTGAAGCAACAGCTAAAAAGGCAGTAACTGGTGTCGGTGCCCCTTCATAGGTGTCCGGAGCCCATGTGTGGAAAGGGAATGCAGATACTTTGAAACCAAACCCAATGATCACGAATGTTATTCCTAAAGTTATTACTGGAGTATTAGCGCCACCGTTCGCTATCGATTCATTTATTTCTTCAAGAATTGTGCTTCCGCTAACACCGAATATCAACGACATTCCATATAGCATGATCGCCGAAGCGAAAACTCCCATCAAATAATACTTAAGACCTGCTTCATTGCTTTTGTGGTCTTTTTTACGCCAAGCAGCTAATAAGTACGCAGGGATTGAAAGCAGCTCAAGGGCGACGAAGATGGTAATAAGATCTCGGGCAGAAGCCATCAGTACCATCCCAAGAACTGAAGAGATAAGCATTCCGTANTACTCGTTTTCCCAGTACTCTCCTTCAGCTATGTAATTCGTAGATAGTAGAACGACTAGGTAACCGCTTANGAGGAATAATGCCTTAATTATGAGGGAGTATTTGTCGACAACAAATGCNCCCTTGAACATTGACCTATCTTCTGAATCTATTGCAAGAGTAAGTATTGGAATGATAGGTATCAGCATTACAATTCCAGCAAGAGCCGACGTAATTGAGCGTCCCTTCTCTAACCAAATGACATCGATCAAAGTCAGGAGGGCTCCACCACCTAAAAGGCAAAGTTCAGGGGCGACAGCATGCCAGTCGATTGGTGGACGTTCAAATGCCCCCGAAGAGGCGAGAAGCCCAAAAGCNGATGAGAAAGCGTCAAACATTAATATTTATTCCTTCATCGATTCCGCTAGTNCTCTGATATTTTCGAAGCACTCTTTTCCTAGATTTTCTCCCTCTACCTCTAGACAATTTTCAACTTCTTCGCCTTGGATATCTACAGTTAGAGATTTAACCACAGCATCATCAGTGGTTTTGAAGATNGGACGAGGGTACAGCCCGAATAAGAGAATAAGCGCGAGGATGGGCGCCCAAGCTATCCATTCGTGCTTTTTAACATCAGTAATTTCCTCATTATCTGCAAATTCTTCCTTTGGGGTTCCCATCGCAGTCTTTTGAAGCATCCACAGGAGGTATCCAGCTGCTAGGACAGTTCCAAGGGCTGCGACGACCATATATCCTCGGAAAGTGCTCTCTGGAAGGATAGAAGCAGGGTTATAGCTTGCNAGGATTGCTGGGAATTCACCCCAGAAACCTGCAAGGCCAGGAAGCCCAAGTGAGGCCATTGCTGAGAACCCAAGTATCCAACCTAATCTAGGCGCTGAGACAAGAAGGCCACCTAACCGACCCATATCCAACGTGTGATAACGGTCCTTCATAGATCCAGCTATAAAGAAAAGCATGCCCGTTATTAGGCCGTGAGCAACCATCCCGAAAATTGCAGCATTGATTCCGAAGTCAGTTAATGTGGAGATTCCTAACATCACAAAACCCATGTGAGCTACGGAAGAAAACGCTATAAGTCTCTTCATGTCCCGTTGCGCCAAGCACCCAAGCGCACCATAGATGATACCGATAACTGCTAACAAGCCTATAAAGGGAGCCCAAGCAGAAGCAGCTTCAGGAAGCATAGNAATAGCAATTCGAATAAACCCATATGTACCAAGTTTCAAAAGAACAGCGGCAAGAATAACCGAACCTACCGTAGGTGCCTGCGTGTGTGCNTCAGGGAGCCATGTATGAAATGGAAACATTGGTACTTTAACTCCGAAACCTACAAACATTCCNGCAAAAATCCAGAGCTGAGCAGACCTNCTAATGCCTAAAGATGCTCCTTCCGAGAGGGACACAATTGAGAAGGTATTCGCCTGATCNCCAACGATCGAACCATCTGCGAGGAAATACAAGGCNAAGAAACTAACNANCATCAGTGCAGAGCCAAACATCGTATATAGGAAAAACTTGAGAGAGGCGTAACGCCGATCATCCCCGCCCCATACAGCAATCATNAAGAACATCGGCAAAAGGACAACNTCGAAGAANACAAAGAAGAGGATTAAGTCTTGAGATGCAAAAGTNCCGATCATTCCNGTCTCAAGAATGAGGATNAGAGCCAAAATNGCTTTNGGGTTNCGNGGNTCGGGGAAATGGCCGAANGTNTAAANCAGNCAAAGCGGAACGATGAGCAGCGTTANNGCGATTAATGGGAGAGACATCCCATCTACTCCNAAGATGTAACGGCTATTAATTACGTTGATCCACTCTTTATCGACGACATACTGCAAATCTCCNGATCTTACCGTAATCAAAATCGAAAAGCATGAAGACCCCAAGCGCGGCAGTAACGAGTGTGGTCCCTAAAGCTACGACCTTGATCAGTTCCTCTTGAGCTTTGGGGATTAGCATAACGACCGCCGCCCCAATAAGAGGAAGAAATACCATAAGGCTCAGTAGCCAGTTGTTGTCATATTCCATATCAGATTTCTCCTAAACAAACACAATAAGTAAGCCAGCCAGAATTGTGGTGGCCGCGAACATAATTGCGGCGTATTGGTGAATTTTGCCGCGTTGGATAATAGTTCGAGTAGTCTCACCAAGACCTTCAGATGCCTTACCTGAAAGGTTTACTACTCCATCGACCATATTTTGGTCTATTTTTTCATATACGAAAGTGGCTGCGCGAGCCGTTTGTTTCCCTACTTGATTCACTGCTTCATCAATGCCCTTTTGGTTGGTCCAATATGTCGCATCGGCTACGGGACCCTTTGTTCCATTTGCAATGATGTCTGTGTAGAGATGATCTAGATAGTACTTCTGCTTTAGGAGGGTGTGTCCTGCTTTGGCTACCTTACTCTTCTCCGTTAACCCATTCGTCAACTCAGTTGCTGCTGGGCTTTGAGCATTCACTTTTACAAAGAAATAGTAGCCTGCAGCACTAACACCAATGATCGCAACAACTGTGGAGAAGATAGCAAGGGACCAACTTGGAGTTCCGTGGGCT
>PBPU01000032.1 GCA_002724825.1 Acidimicrobiaceae bacterium | reverse complement strand
ATGACCATTGCGAACAGAAGTATTGCTAACGCCCACCACAAAGATTCAATTTCATGAGGGTGGCGGATCTTTTCAATGCCTTCATAGACGGCGTACATTGAACCCAGCGAAAACAAAACAATTGAGACAACGAATGCCCAAAAAAATCGTTCCCGTCCGAATCCGAATGGCCGTTCGGCTGAAGGTGATTTCTTAGAGCGCTTTTTCCCTAAAAGGAGAAGGGCTTGGTTGCTAGTATCAGCAAGGCTATGAACTGCCTCAGCAAGCATCGCAGAAGAACTTGTGATCACGAAACCAAAAAATTTAGCTATCGAGATCGTAAAGTTAGCAATGAGGGCGGTAACAATCGTTCTAGTCCCACCAGTTGCGGCCATTAGTTTTCCTCCTGCATCATCAAGTAGTTAAGAATTCCCTTCTTGAGAGTCTATTCGGCTAATGTCCCTCTTATGACGATGATTTACGACACCCCGAAAGACCTTATCAGTGCAGAAGGAACTGACCTCGGCTGTACAGGATGGATAGAAATCACTCAGGAGCGTATAGATCTTTTTGCGGAAGCTACGGGAGACCATCAATGGATACACACAAAGCCCGATAAAGCGAAAGACGGTCCATTCGGTAAAACTATTGCACACGGGTATCTAACTCTTTCGCTTACAAATCAGTTTCTACCTGAGCTACTTCAAGTCACTAACATTTCAATGGGCGTGAACTATGGAGTCAATAAAGTTCGCTTTCCAAGTCCTGTTCCTGTGGGTTCTCTAGTCAGAGCGAAAGGAAAGATAGGTGAAGTCACTGAACTCGCTGATGGAGTCCAGGTTATTGTGATCATAACAGTCGAGGTTGAAGGTAGTCCGAAACCTGCATGCATTGTTGAAAGTATTAGCAGATTCATCAACTGACACCCTTCAATAGATTTATTTAATAAGGTAGCCTTATACGTATGGCCAAACGAAAGACGAAGACACCGAAAGTTCCAGCTTCCCTCCCGCCAGTTCGACAAGGATTAGTAAGCCCCAAGCGGGATGTTCCGAGTGGCATACTACGACCCCCGTATGCTCAAACAGGCGATCCAGGTCCATCTGTCCTACCACTAATTAGGACTGAGAATGAAATCGAGTCCATGCGGAAAGCTGGGGCAATCGCTGCTGAAGTCCTTCTTTATGTAGGTGAAAAAGTAACACCTGGAATTTCAACCGACAAACTTGATCACATAGCTCATGATGAGATAGTTCGAAAGGGGGCATACCCGAGTCCTCTAAATTATCGCGGGTTTCCGAAATCGGTATGCACATCAGTGAATGAGGTGGTTTGTCATGGAATCCCGGATAGCCGACAACTGCAAGATGGAGATATCGTCAACATCGATGTAACGGTGTACTACGAGGGAGTTCATGGCGACACCTCCGTAACTTTTTTAGTAGGTGACGTCGATGACCATAGTCGCAGCTTGGTAGATACGACCAGAGAAGCCCTGTATAAGGGTATGGAAACTGTTCGAAATGGTTCACAGGTTTGTGACATAGGTCAAGCGATAGAGAAGTATGCTCATTCAAATCAGTTGAGCGTTGTGAGAGAATTTATCGGTCATGGTGTAGGTCCAGAGTTTCATAGTTCACTTGCGATACCACATTATTTTGATCGTCGAGCAACCACCGAGCTTCTCACCGGAATGAGTTTCACGATAGAACCCATGTTAAATCTTGGAGGGCATTCTTTGCAGATGTGGGATGATACGTGGACAGTAGTTACTTCAGATGGCCGAAGGTCAGCACAGTTTGAGCATACATTGGTCGTCACTGATGATGGATTTGAAGTTCTTACTCAGACTTCCTCGGGGATTATTCCAGCAGAATTCTTCGCTGGGCGCTAGATGAACCTCATTCTACAGGTTGTACAAATAGTGGACCAGAGGCTTACATAGGAAGATGGCACATGAAGGCAAAACTCGGCTTATCCTTATTCGTCATGGCGAATCGAACGTCACTGTAGAAAGAATTCTTGGTGGAGAGAAGAGCTGCACAGGATTAAGCAACCTTGGAAGAGAGCAAGCAAGCGCTCTTCGCAACCGACTTGAAAAAGAGGCCATTAAGGTTGACTGGCTATATGCCAGTACTATGCCAAGAGCAATTGAGACAGCCGAAATTATTCAGCCAGTCCTGAACGTAAAAGAACTGCTGACCGAGAAAGAACTTGTTGAACATCGTCCAGGAGAAGCAGACGGGAAACCCTATGACGAACTTGAAGAACTGTTTGGAAGTAACGATTACTACGGACGCCCCCACACCCCATTTGCTCCAGGAGCTGAAAGTTTATCTGGGTTTCATTTCCGCGTATCTGAAGCTCTAGAAGCAGTTATTGCTAGGCATGTTGGCGAAACCATAATCATTGTTTGCCATGGAGGAGTTATTGACGTAGCAATTCGTCAACTGCTTGACTTTCCTCGAAGAGGGCAATTTGATCTCTGGACGCTTAATACCTCATTAACCGAGTTTGCAGTTGATGATCGCGGAGATAAACGAGGGCGTTGGACGTTAATCCGATATAACGACCACGCCCATTTAGCTGGACTTCCGTTTGCTACTAATTCAGAATGATAGGGCGGGTAGTCGAAGCGAAAATCTAAGATAGAGGTATGCTCACAGAAAATGAAATCTCCCAATTCCAGCTAGAAGGCGTGATCCTTGTTAAAAATGCCCTCAATATACGTTGGTTGGATCTTCTAGCTAAAGGAATAGAAAGAAACAAACTGGATAGAGGGCCCTGGTCATGCGATTACACCAAGCCTGACGATGAAGGAGAGTTCTGGGACGACTACTGTAACTGGCAGCGGTTCAGAGAATATAAAGAAGTCCTCTTTGAATCCCCACTTGCAACTATGGCCCGTGAGGTGACTCGATCTAACCAGATTCGCCTCTTCCATGAACACGTACTAGTAAAAGAGGCGCACACTAGTGAGAAGACTCCATGGCACCATGACCAGCCCTATTACTGTGTTGATGGGAACCAGCTTGTCTCTACGTGGGTCCCTCTTGATTACGTTTCGCAAGAATCGGCTATGAGATTCATATCCGGTTCACATAAAGGTCCAATGTATGCTCCCCGTCGCTTCGTAGACCATGCCCCTTATGAATACGACGGCTTTGAAGATCTGCCGAACATTGATGAAGAGAAACAATCTTCGAAAATCATATCATGGGAGATGAATCCCGGAGACGTTCTTCTTTTCCATATGCGGACACTCCATGCTGCAGGAGGAAGCACCACTCGAAGAAGAGCCTTTTCCGCAAGGTGGTTAGGGGATGACGCCGTTTATGCCATGAGGCCTGGGCCCACTTCGCCACCATTCCCTGAGTTGGAGGGGGTCATGAGTGAAGGAGATCCTTTCGACCACCCTCTTTTCCCACTTGTTTCTAGAGACAGGTAACTTTAGAAAGTTGTGAAGTGGCCACCATTGACATCTAGGCTCGTTCCTGTACAAGCTGCAGAGAGTTCTGAGGCGAAAAAAACAACTGAGCCGCAAATTTGCTCAGAATCTGGGATAAAGCGTAAAGCAATCTCATTAGCTACCTTGTCATACTCATCCTGATAAGTTGTCCCATTTTGCTGCGCAAGGCTTTCTAAATACCACTTCACCGAATCACCAAAAATAAATCCAGGACATATGGCATTTACGCGAATGCCATCAGGACCAACTTCTTTCGACATAGTTCGCGTCATGGATGTCATAGCTGACTTTGCTGCAGCATACGCACCGAACATAGGTTTATTGTTTCGGATTGACATCGTTGAAACATTAATTATTGAGCCCCGATGTTGCTTTCGCATAATAGGCAGAACAGCCCGACTCATTTTAAGCGCCGATGTGCAGTTGACTTCAAAACTTGTATACCAGGACTCGAGTTCCATTTTTTCAAGAGTTTCAAACGGTGGCTGGACAAATGCATTATTCACAAGAACATCGATTTGGCCAAACTCAGAAATAGTTGAAGAAATTAGATTATCAATTTCTGGTAGGTCAGTAACATCAGTCGGAATAGCTAAAGCAATTCCTCCTAGTTGTGCAACTTCATCAGCCACTGATTCAACTTTTGCTGCTGTTCGCGCTGCAAGAACGACTTTAGCTCCTTCTTTACTGCAAGCTAGTGCGGCATCTCGCCCCATACCTGGTCCGATACCAGAAATTATTGCAACTCTTCCATCTAGTAGGCCCATACTTATCGCTTCCTCCGACGGGGAGGTGGCCCAGGGTTCTGAGAGTCCCGGCCACTTTCTTGACTACTGACGTATGGGGGCAGTCCCTCCATTTTTCGAAGAAGGTTAATTCGCTCTGAAAGAGGAGGATGGGTATTGAACATATCGTTCATTCTTTTCCCTCGATGCCCTTTCACGTGGTCATCCGGAGATTCAATCCACAAATGGCTAGTCGCATGCGATGTTTTACGAACAACTGTTACATCACGATCGAGTTTCTCTAAAGCCATCCGTATTCCGGAAGGATTTCGTGTTAATTCTACTGCTGTTGCATCAGCTAGCTCCTCCCTGCTTCGACTCACAGCTGCTTTAAGAAGAGCTGCCGCAAGTGGAGCCAGTACCGTAACGAATAGAAAAGCGACAAGAACGATAATTGCTTGAGGCCCGCCTCCTCGATTGCTACTACTTCGGTTTCTACTTCCCATGCCTCCAAAGAATGCTATTCGCCAAAATAAGTCAGCCATAATCGCTACGGCCCCAGCAGTCGCCGCAGCAACGGTCATAACACGAATGTCGTAATTTCTAATATGTGCCATTTCATGTGCTATGACGCCTTGCAGTTCATTTCTATCTAACTTTTCTAACAGCCCCGTAGTTGCCGCAACAGCGGCGTTCTCAGGGTCGCGGCCAGTAGCAAAAGCATTTGGTGCTGGATCTATAACAATGTAGACATCGGGTTTGGGAAGACCAGATGAAAGAGCCATTTCCTCAACCAGGTTATGCAACTGCGCATACTCATCGGGGTCAGCGGGAATAGCACCCGTTGCCCGCAATGCAAGGCTCGATGATTTGCGATATTGGAAAAATGTTATGGCTCCAGAGATTACAAGAGCGAAAATTCCGAAACCCAAAAATCCAGTTAATGCGAGGCCTGCAACAAATGAAACGACGAAAACTAGAAGAAAGCTTGCCAGCAGAAGCCATCGTGTAGTTCTCTTATTCTTTTTTTGTAGTTCTATAAAGTCTGTACTCATACGTTCACATTATGCACCGAACTGAGCTATGTTGCAGACGTGGAACAAAAGAAGATAATTATTGATACAGATCCTGGCCATGACGATGCGATAGCAATACTTCTAGCCCTTGCATCTCCAGAGCTTGATGTTATTGGAATCACGTGTGTTGCAGGTAATGCGCCGCTGCACCTAACAGAAGTAAATGCCCTTCGAATCTGCGAGCTTGCCGGAAGGAAGGACATTAAGGTCTTTTCCGGTTGTGACAGGCCTATGGTTCGAAAATTAGTCACTGCTGAAGAGGTACACGGCGAAACTGGTTTAGATGGACCAGATTGGCAAGAGCCCGACATGGATTTGCAGCCACAGCACGCTGTTGACTGGCTTGTTGAAACTCTACTCGATGCAGAAGACCAATCAATTACGATCTGTCCAGTTGGCCCTCTAACAAATATCGGAATGGCGTTAGTTAGGGAACCTGCTATTGCATCAAAGATTGAATCGATAATCACCATGGGTGGGGGGTATTTTGTCGGGGGAAATGTGACTCCAGCAGCGGAATTCAATATTTTTGTTGACCCGCACGCTGCGGACGTTGTTTACCGGTCTGGAATTCCGATCGTAGCGATGCCATTGGATGTCACACATAAAGCCTTAATGACAAAAGAATGGATTGATACTCTTTTAGAATTAGGGACCGAAGTCGGGATTAAATCTGCACAAATGCTTACTTTTTATAACAGATTTGATTTAGCGCGTTATGGAATGTCTGGAAGCCCAGTGCATGACCCCGCAACAATTGCTTACCTTATTGAACCAGATCTATATACAGGCAAAGATGTCTATGTCGAGATCGAGACAAGAAGCAGTTTGACAATGGGAATGACAGTTGTTGATTATTGGGGTGCAAGACGGAAGGACCCTAACTGCCATTGGGTGTCAGAGGTGGATGATGATGGTTTCTTCAGATTGTTGTACGACAGGCTTTCAACTCTATAAAGACCTATCTCCGTTGGCATGACCGACAGAATGTAGTTCCCCTGCCATCGATAATCGTTCGCCGGAGTTCTTCTCCGCAATTAATGCACGGCTCTCCATCTCTTCCGTAACAAACCAGGTAATGCTGATTGTTTCCCTGTTCTCCGTCAACATTTACATAATCACGCAATGTAGTGCCCCCATTTTCGACGGCACGCGATAGGACCTTACGAATACTGTGGTGAAGTTCAGCTGTTTTCGCCCTAGTTAATTTCCTAACGCCGGGGTATATACCGGCGTGAAAACAAGCTTCGTCAGCATAAATGTTTCCAACGCCAGCTACGGGAAGTTGACTCAAAAGTTGTGTTTTAATCTTTCGGTTACTCCTTTTCAATGAATCGTAAAACTGATCAACAGTGAAATCATCCGAAAGTGGTTCAGGGCCAAGATTTTTAAGTGTCCCTTCATATTCACCCGATGAGTAGATTCGTATACGACCGAATCGGCGGACATCGCGATAGCCAAGGATTACATCATTATCAAGTTTCCACCAAGCTCTCAAATGTGGATCAGAAAGGTCAAGTCCAGGTATTAACTGGCCAGTCATACCTAAATGGATGATCATCTCACTTCCGTTATCCAGAATAAAAAGGAGATATTTACCGCGCCTTAAAACGGCTTCAAATCCCAGTCCGACGATCTCTCTAGCTGCTATAAATTTATCAGACGGATGACTATTAGATTCGGTAACATAACGACCTACAAGCAAAGGCTTAAGTTGTCGGCGAATCGATTCAACTTCTGGTAGTTCAGGCATTATAAGATAATGCACCTTGTAAGATAGTTCTTTCAAGACGCGACACTCGAAAGCTATTAGCTATCTTGAAGGCGACACCCATTCTTGTCCTTGGGAGCAGTTCTGAAGAAACGAACACCATTTGCACAGTATTTGGGGTTTAGCGTGAAAGATTCCTGAAGTACAGGCAGCATTGAGATCTTCCCAGTTGCGCTTAAATTTTTTCGTAGCTTGCGTTAAGTTTTTTTCAGTTACTTCTACCTCAACAACTCTTCGGTTTTGAGAATTACTTCTATCGCGATTGTTCAGAAACAGCAATCTTGCTCGTTTAGGTCGATGTCCATCAAGTTGTTCGATCGCTGCTGCGTATAAAAGAACTTGCTGTAGTTTATCGTCTTCAAATTTTTTACTTGGAGCTTTTCCCGACTTGTAGTCCGTGATTACTAAGCCACCATCTTCTTTCTCTATTCTGTCGATAAAGCCGCGAAAAGGAATACTGTTTAACTCGACTTTGACTTCAAGTTCAGTTGAAGCAACTTCAACGCCTTGAGGTTGCTCTAGCTCCCATAAAGCCTCAATCGCTGTCCAGCTTCGTTTACGAAATTCTAGAGCTTCAACGTCACCGAGATTTAGAGCTATGAAATCAGGATCATCCTCAACTTGTGGCCAGATCTCGCGAGCGATTTCTTTTGCTTTAGCTTTTGTGCGGTTGTCGGCTGGTTCCTGAAGTAGCAGTTCCAGAACGCTATGTGTAAAAGTTCCTAAAACAGCATCTTCTCCTTTGGGATCAGGGAGCTTCGCCACGTACTTGAAGTACCACTGTTTTGGGCATTGCTCGAAGGTGGCTGAACTTGAGGGAGAGAAAGCCGAAATATGCTCCATCACCGGAGGTTGGGAGACCTCTTGCAGCTCAGTGGTTTGAAGATCTATTTCTTCCATACCACTTTTCTATCAGTTCGCTGTGACATGTTCTGTGATTAATCGCTTTCCGTTTGACTTATTCGTAATTTCAGTTATTTCTTTAGCCAATGGCCGGTATGCGGTTAAGAGTCATTATCGTTATGGGAAGACACTGGTAAGTGAGGGTAAATGGTCGTAGCAGCCGTAAATGACAATTGGTATAACGTCGTGCTTCTTCTGCACCTTCTTTCAGTAATTATTGGAACCGGGGCAGCATTCCTTGCTCCGGTTCTTCTTTCGCTGGAACAGAAGCAGTCAAAGTCGGCCTCAAGTCCAATCTCATCGCTTCTAGGAACTGTCATGTCACCTGCGTTACTACTTGGAGGTGTGTTTGGTGGGGCTCTTGTAGGTATGTCAGACGATGTCTACGATTTTGGCCAAACCTGGCTTGCTATAGGCGGAGGTTTATGGCTGTTGGCTGTCGGGTCTGCTGCTCTGGCATTTCCCCCCTCGTTTATTACCCTGCCCGATCTAACTGGGAAACGAGCTCTGTTATATGGGACTTTACATATCTCTCTTGCTGTGATGCTTATTTTAATGGTTTGGAAGCCTGGGTATTAAGTTCAGAGGTTCAGACGTCCAAGGCATCTCTATCGAACAAAGCACTCTCTTTCAGAACGAATGCTCTTCTTTTTGAAACATCGGAGCCCATTAAAGTGTCGAACATAGTCGTCGCTAATTTGGCTTGTTTAGCATCGTCCATAGTAAGGCGTTTAAGAATTCGCGTCTCCGGGTTTAGAGTCGTTTCGGCTAGTTCATCTACGTCCATTTCACCTAAGCCCTTGAATCGAACCCATTTATCTAGAGGGACCTTTTTCTTTTTTGCTATTTCATCCCTCTCTGTATCGCTAAAGGCGTAATAGGTCTCTCCTCGCCATTTTGAAGAATATAGGGGAGGGAGAGCGGCAAATACGCGACCTTGTTCTAAGAGGGGGCGCATATAGTGAAATATTAGAGTTAGCAGAAGGCAACGTATGTGACTTCCGTCAACATCTGCGTCGCATAAAATAATGATTCTTCCATATCGAGCTTCTTCTATTCTGAACTCTTTACCGCTTCCAGCTCCAATAGCTGTAATTAATGCTTGAGCTTCAGTGTTATCTATCACCTGTTTCATAGTTGCCTTGCCCGCGTTCACTACCTTCCCTCTGAGAGGAAGGATTGCCATATACTCGGCGTCTCGCCCTGCTTTTGCTGGACCTGCCGCTGAGTCACCTTCAACAATGAGCAACTCGCTGTCTTCGCCGTGAGATCGGCAGTCGGCGAGTTTGTCAGGCATGCCAGTACTACCCAGACTCGCCGCTTTTCTCTTTGCATCTAAAACTTCTTTTGAAGCAACTCGGTTTATGACTGCATTTGAAATTTTGTCACGGACAGCGTTTATATGAGTTTTTTTACCGCTGCCATCGAACCAGTCAGATAAGCTCTGTTTAACAATTTCGTATACGATTCCTTGAATAGCAGGCGTTCCAAGTTCTTGTTTAGTTTGGCCTCGGAATTGTGGTTCAGGGAATGTTACTTTAAGTCCAGCTATAAGACCTTCCTGGACATCATCCTTAGCAGCTCGGTCATTTCCTGTTTTCGCTAACTTAGCTAATTTTTTTGATCCCGATAGTAAGACGTCATTTACAGCTCGAGTCATTGCTCTTTCTAACCCAGCAAGGTGCGTTCCACCTTCAGATGTCGGAATGGTGTTGACGAAAGAAACGATCTTGCTTTCATAACCTTCAACCCAGCGGAACGCTACTTCGACCGTGCATTCTCTTTCTACAATAGTCATTTTCCCATCAACAGGAACTTTTTCTTCAAAGTTATCAATGCCGCTGATCTTGATAATGTCGGAA
The DNA here is from genome assembly GCA_002724825.1 of Acidimicrobiaceae bacterium. Classification (GTDB taxonomy): domain Bacteria; phylum Actinomycetota; class Acidimicrobiia; order Acidimicrobiales; family UBA8592; genus UBA8592. The sequence goes on along the minus strand of PBPU01000032.1, from coordinate 65,433 downwards.
ACTGGTGGGCTTTGACTAAGCGAATCGACTAGGTCTGACAGGCCTCCTCTGCTGACATATTCGAATGGTTCGTTTTTATTACCTGACCGTTTATCTTCAACTCGTACTTTCAAACCCGGGACTATAAAACATGTTCTTGCTACCCGCTCGCAAACTAATTCAAAATCTATTTGTGCCTCAGCATCGAAGATTTCAAGATCTGGCCAGAAGCGGATACGAGATCCTGTCTTTTTTGTTTTCTTTGGCTTAGCTAGTGTATGGCTAGCACGAAATTTTCCATTTGAATTGTATTGTCCGGCAACACGATCCTGGAAACATAAACGATGGGTGCTCCCTGAGCGGTCGACTTCAGCAACTAATTTTGAAGAGAGCGCGTTCACAACTGATGCTCCTACACCATGAAGACCTCCAGAAGCTGAGTATGCGCCTCCACCAAATTTCCCACCAGCATGGAGTTCAGTTAAGACGACTTCAAGTGCTGAAACATTTCGCTTTTTATGCTTTCCGACAGGGATCCCACGTCCATTGTCTTGAACTTCCATTGATCCGTCACGGTGGAGGAACACGTCAACCTTGTCACAATGTCCTGCAGCGGCTTCATCCACTGCATTATCAATTAGTTCCCAAAGCAGGTGCATGAGCCCATCACTTCCAGTGCCGCCGATATACATTCCAGGTCTTTTCCTGACAGCCTCTAATCCTTCAAGAGTTTGGATAGCGTCGGCGTCGTACTTAACCTTGTTCTTATTTGATTTGGTCGCAGCTGTCATAGGTATCTAATCCCTTCGGAAAGGTCCTGTTGGAGTGATGGGGCTTTCACCATCGAGCCGGCCCAACATCAAGAATCTTTCGGCTAGTTTTTGAACTGACTAGGTCCCGCTTTGTAGGTTCTAGCGGAAGGTCAACCGGAACTGGATCGGCTTTCTTTGGGTCATCGTCAGTAGCCATCACAGCTAGTACGACGTCCGGCCCTACGATTTTTGCAAATGAAATCGATTTCTCTTTCGTGAATTTCGTAATACGTATTCCGGTGCCCCCCCGTCCTTTTGTAGTGAGCTCTTCAAATGGCGTGGCTTTTGCACTTCCAGTATCAGTTATAGTTATCACCGCTCCGTCCCCTAAGGCAGCACCAGCGCCTACAACCTTGACTCCGTCGCGAAGCTTCATACCAATGACTCCCGAAGCATTTCTTCCTTGAACGCTAATATTATCTACAGGTGTCCGAAGAGTTTGAGCATCTGATGCAACAATGATGGTGTCCACTCCATCTGGGCAAGTAAAAGCAGCTGCGACTTTATCGTTTGGTTTGAGCTTGATTACGGTTTTCCCGCTAGATGTTCCAGATAGTTCCTCTGGGGAGATTCGTTTGACAACTCCGCTCGTTGTAACCAGGACCAAGTTTTCTTCTCCTGGAGAAATTGCTGTCAGGATAAGTTCACCTTTCCCAGCTCCAAAAACCTTCGCTGCTGAAACACCTCGACTACGGCCTTTGACTTCACCAAGTTCGATGGCTCGGAGACTAAGAGCTCGACCTTCAGTAGTAATAGCGAACACAGGGCTGTGGGTGCTGCTCAGAGTCGAAGATACCAGTACATCATGCTGACCAGGAGTGGTTCGACTGCTTCCCTCAATAGGGGTTCTGCCTATTTTCCCAGAGGTCGATAGCGTAACGATGCATGCTTCGTCAGGAACTTCTTTTTCGTCTACTAGCGGAATATCGTCATATGTCGGGATGTCTTTAAGAGGGATGATTTCGGTTTTGCGGTCAACTCCGTAAATATCAACAATTTCTTTAAGTTCCTTTAGGACCGTGGTTCGTTGACGTTGCTCGGATCCAAGAATCTTCTTGTATTCGGTGATTCTCCCTTTTAGCTCATCTTGTTCATCGAGTATCTTTTGCATTTCCAATGCCGTTAGCCGGCGGAGCTGCATGTCCAAAATGTGTGTAGCTTGTATCTCAGAGAGTTTAAGTTCTTTTCGTAACGCTGCCTTTGCTTCATCGGCATCTTCTGAGCCACGAATAATCGCTACGACCTGGTCGATATTCTCAAGAGCAATGATCAAGCCCTTAACAATATGAAGTCGCTCTTGAGCACGTTCAAGGCGAAACTGTGTTCGGCGAACGACAACGTTCAGTCTGTGGTCGATGTAGTGTTTACAGAGATCGTATATTCCCAATGTCTCTGGAATTCCATCGACAAGTACGACGTTGTTAATTCCGAACGATTCTTCAAGCGGTGTTTGCTTGAATAACTCTCCCAGCACGGCTTCAGGGTTTACATTTGGTTTCAGCGTTATGAGTATGCGCAATCCAGATTTTCTGTCAGAAAGGTTCTTCGCATCTACAATTCCTTCTAGCTTCTCTGAAACGACAAGCTCATTAATTCGTTTTACTGCCTTTTCCGGCCCAACCATGTATGGAAGTTCGGTAACAACTATTCCTTGACGAGATCTTGTGATTTTCTCGAATTCAAATTTTGCGCGAATACGGAAACTACCTCTGCCTGTCACGTAAGCCTCTTGAAGGTCATCGTTAATGATTGTCCCGCCTGAAGGGAAGTCGGGCCCAGGAAGAAGGGCTTGGAGTTCCTTTATAGTTGGTTTTGGTCGGCGTTTTTTCATTACAAGCTCAATAGCGGCATACACTTCGCGTAAATTATGTGTCGGCATATTTGTTGCCATCCCGACTGCTATGCCTGTAGTTCCGTTTACTAACAGATTTGGCATGAGGCCGGGAAGACAGATAGGTTCGCTGCTCTCTCCATCGTAAGTAGGTCGGAAGTCGACAGTATCTTCTTCTATCTCTCTAACCATTTCCATGGCAGCATCGGTTAGACGGCATTCGGTATATCTTGCAGCAGCAGGCGGATCATCTAATGACCCGAAATTCCCATGAGGATCTACAAGCGTCACCATGCGGGAGAATTCCTGACCCATCCTCACTAATGCTTCATAGATTGCCATGTCTCCATGTGGGTGGTATTTCCCCATCGTGTCGCCNACTACTCTGGCGCATTTCCTATGAGGGTTAGTTGGTCGTAGCCCCATTCCAAGCATGGAGTAAAGGATGCGTCTTTGAACGGGCTTTAAGCCATCGCGTATATCCGGAATAGCTCGAGCGGTAATTACAGATAAGGAGTAAGCAAGAAACGATTCTGACATTTCTGCCGCTACAGGGACTTCACGTATTTCTCGAGCGAACGGTTGCAGCGGTAACTGTTCTTGGCGGGCCATCGTATCCCTTTCGTTAATGTCTTAGGCGATTTGAAAATGTAAGGAGGCACATAAATTGCAAGTACCGACCTTCTACGAAAATAATCGATCTCTTTGGAGATTATGTGTCAATCCTTTAGAAGCTATGGTTCTATGATCGGATCTAGCTNGTTGAGGGGCTCTAAAAGGGTGAATTCAGCGGCCATTTACTGTTTTCGGAGAAAAGTAAGTTATTTCATCTTCTTTGAAAAGAATATGGTTGATTGCTTCTACACCTTGCATAANTGAATGATCTTGGTTAGATACCTCATATTTCCATCCTCCAAATCTGCCGCGTGAGTATATTTCCATTGATCGAAGGATCGGTTCAATGCTTTCGATAAGCTCATCACGCCCAAGAAATGGGGTTGGGTATCCGTAGGGTAGGTAAGTTTTCCATCGACTTATAATTTGATCGGAATTATCGATAAGTCCCACCTGTTGCAGGCCTTGAATAGTTTCNTCTAGAACATTTTCGTGATTTACCGGCTTCTTTTCCGATTCTGATATTTCGCATAACAATGACCACTGCTCTCCCGGGGATGGAACATTTGCTGGCGCATAATTTGAAAAGATAGTAACTCGATAAAAGGGGACATCTGGCTCGGGGTAGTACATCCAGCACTTTTGCATTAGGTCCTCGGGTGGGGCCCCTTTCATCCCAATTCCTATTACATGGGTGCTTGACCAGCGAAAAGCTTCGCTTTTCCCTTCAAATATGTGGCTATCGGTCAGAAGCGTAATTAGTTCGTTCATCGGGATGGTAGAAATCAACGCGTCGTAACTATATTTGGCGCCGTTCTCGCAGGAAACTGTTTTGTGTCGAGGGTTTATTGATCTAACAGTGGTCGAAGGCTTTAGGTTGTCTTGGGGTAGTTTCGAGGCAAGTGTAGACCAGATCCTTCCTGTTCCGCCGGAGGCAGGAAATCGAAAAGTAGAGTTAGGCCCCCAACCCACGTCATCAGTTTGTGTCTTTGTGTTTTGTATCAATTTTTCAAGGTTGCTTGTGGCGACGCGATCTCCCACCCACTCTGCAGATAATTCATCTGGAGGAAATGCCCATACTTTAAAGTTGTATGGGCGCATAAAAACGTCAGCTATTCCTTCGCCGAGTGAGCATGTAATCCAGTCGTCGAATGTATCGATAGCTATTTCCGGTGGATTCTGTTGAAGTTCGGTAAGCCCATCAATACATTTTTTTCGGTCTTCGTTAGGTAAGCGCCAGAGGTTGTTCTGAAATGGGTATGGGATCCATCGGTTGTGTGTCCATATCCATGCTTCGCGTATGTGATGAAACCAGTCATCCCCAACGAGGTCGTCTAGCAGCGCATCAAAGTATTCGTAATGAGAGAAAAGGACGTGCCCTCCCAAGTCCCAAAGGAAGCCTTGGTCATCTATTGCTGTGGATGCTAGACCACCGAACTTTGCTGACTTTTCGAGAAGAATCCAATTTTCATTCTTTAGTTCGGAGAGTCTATGTGCAGCGCCCAAACCTGTCGGGCCACCCCCAATAATTACTATTCGTGGTGAAGTCATGAGAAGGACCTAGAGATACGGACGAGCTGTATTAGGGATNTTACTGCATTTGTGAAGGCTGAAAAGTCAGTAAGCGAGGCTACGCCATGNGCTCTCGGTTCAAATGGTACCGGCAGCTCGCTGACACTAGCACCTGTTTTGGCGAGTGCTCCGCTAATAGCAATATTAGGCGCAAACGTATCATGGGGGATGTGGCTCAGAATGGGAATGAGATCATCCGACCGTATGAGACGATACGGGATGTTCACATCCTTATGATGACACTTATAAAGCACGCTTGTAGTAATTTTTGCTGTTCTGCTAATTATTTTCCGAATAACAGATTGCTCTCTCCCGACTCGAAAACCGAGCACCGCATTTTTGTCATGTCTAGCATCCCAGAATGTATGAAATGTTTCAGCGGGTAGTTCATTATCACTATCGATTTGGAAGACCCACTCTGCCAATCCTGCACCTATGTGGTAGCCGCGAAGTATCGTCGGGCCGTGCCCCTCATTTGCCTTGTTCACTATCTGAATTGATTTATTTTGAGAGAATTCAGATAGAACTTGTTCGGTTTTGTCCCGTGAGCCGTCATTGAGGACAATTAGCAAATAGTGGATCTCGAGACCTGTAAGGACTCGAAGCCAAGATTCTATGCACGCTCTAATATTCTTCTCCTCGTTGTATACCGGGATCACAACAGCTAGGTCAGCAAGGCGTTTATCCAATTTACGATTCTCCAGTTGGGCGGAGGGGCTTTGGCCTTGTATTGATAGCGCAGCACCCCGGCGTGCAAATCCAGGGAGTCCCGATTTCTGCTATAGGTTTCTTTTCTTCAATNGCCTCTTCAATAAGTTCTCTGGTCATTGCGACAAATGTCCTGTGTAGTCCTACTGTTGGGACACGAAGCATTCGTATCCCTATTTCTCTTGCGTGGTTAGCAGCTTGAGTATCAAGGTCAAATTTTACTTCCATATGATCAGAGAGGAACCCTATCGGAACAACGACGACGGTGCTTATTTTTTCCGTATCGATCTCGTCAAGATGGTCAACAATATCCGGTTCCAGCCATGGGACTGTTGGAGGGCCACTTCTGCTTTGATAAACAAGATCCCATTGGAGGTCGGGGGCTACCCTTTGGCTTATCTGATTGGAGATGGCTAGCAATTGGGAAGTATATGGGCTTGTCTTTTCCCAAGCCTTGGGTATGGAATGGGCAGTGAAAAGAAGCTTCGTATGAGGTCGATCCGCGAGGGGAACGTCTTCCATTGTTGTCTCGATTCGACTTACAACTGCAGAAAGAAATTTTGGGTGATTCCAGAATAATCTGATTTTATCGATTACCAGATTCTCAACTTGAGTATTCTCAATTACCCGGCCGATATCTTCTTGGTACTGTCGACAGCCTGAGTAAGATCCAAACGCACTGGTAACGAAGGTNAGAACCTTNCGGTGTCCATCATCGACGATTTGGTTCACAGTATCTTGAAGAAANGGCTCCCAGTTACGATTCCCAAAATAGATGGGCAGATTTAAATCATGCTGCCTTAACTCTTCTTTAAGGGCAATAATAAAATCCCGATTCTGCTGGTTGATAGGGCTAACACCATCAAAAAGGTCATATTGGGATGCAACTTCCTGTAACCGTTCGAGAGGGACATCTTTCCCAGCGGTGACATTCTTTAGGAAAGGGATAACGTCCTCTTTCGATTCTGGACCGCCAAATGAAAATAGTAGGAGAGCTTCGTAATCAGGCATCTGGTCCTTTCTGACAAGAAGGACAAAACCAGATTGACCTTGCTGCCAACGTACTTTGGACGATTGGCGTCGCACATCGCCGACAGGGAAACCCAGATCTCTTGTATGCGTAGAGCGCATTCCTACGAAGTGTCTTCTTTGTGACCCGGCCGCCGTGGTCGTCAGGAGTTACGGTAATGATCTTGTTCCAATTTTTCCCTTTACGAAGAAGCACAACTGCAGTATCCCAGATTTCGTCAGCTTCTGTCTTTGTTAGGTCCTTTCCAGAGATCTCAGGATGAATTCCATTTATGAATAGAATCTCTGAGCGGTACACGTTCCCGATTCCAGCGATAAGTTCTTGTTTAAGTAGAGCAGCCCCCAGAGGAAGTGATGTGTTCAGAATTTTTTCTGAAAACTGCTTCTTTCCGCGTTTCCCCAACCTTAATGGATCCGGTCCCAATTTAGAAACCTGATATTCCCAGTCTTCCTCATTGATTACGGAACAGGTTTGTGGTCCAGTGAGCTGCCAAGCGGTCGAATCAGACTCAAGCCGTAACCTCACCGTTTCTGATGGCTCTTGCTCTATCGTGAACTTTCGAAACTTTCCAATAAGGCCAAGGTGAATATGCAGGATACTTCCGTTATCCCACCAGCAAAATAGATGTTTTCCCCATGCCTCGCTTCGAAGCAACAGGGACCCATCGATGAGAGACGCTCCGTCAGTAAATCGCCCTTGAGGAGAAAAAGCGCTNACAGGCCCACCTTGAAGGTCTGATTCCAGNTCTTCGGCTAAACGATGAATTGTGTGTCCTTCTGGCACAAACAAAACGGTAGCGCCAGGTTTGGCTTGATGCCTATAGATAGAGAGAATCTATATTTGCGAATGCACCAGGTTTTCGGCTACCACGGAACCATGGGAAAGCGATCTCTATACTCTAATCGGTTCAAAACAGGTCGAAATCGGGCGCTCGTTATAGTGTCTCTTGTTCTGAGCCTCTTGTTGCTTTTGCAATCTTCTTCATCGGGTGCGCTTACTCAAATTGACTCTCCTCCATGGGATAATTTGGAGAAAGCTTTACTGGATTTAACTGATGCGGAAGGAGAACTTAAATTATCTGAGATGAAGATAGATGAGAAAGAACGGGAACTTACCGAGCTTCTTCGTGCAGAAAATAAAGAACAGGCACTTGAGATTTCNTTTCTTCTAGAAATGAAAGAGGCNGAAGACTTAACAAAAAAGCTTGCTATTGAAGCNTTCATGGGAGGGGACTCTATTAGNAGTGCAGCTTATTTACTTGATTCTGAAAATGTTGGGGACTTGATCTTTCGTCGTGCCATTCTTATGGAGACCACTGAAGCAGTAGAGAAACAATCTCAAGCCTATGAAGATATGAAGGATGTTGCTTCCCTCGCTATGCTCGAAATCGCNAGTCGAATTGATGACATTCTGGTTGCTATTGTTCTTGAGAAAGCGAAACGGAGTCAGGCAGAAGAGAGGATCTTAAGAGCCGAGTATGTCGTTGAGATCGCACAGATTCACGCGTCTGCGGATGTACTGAAGGCCGAGAAAGGCCGGGTTGAACCTTCAGATGAACAATGGAGAAAGCTTCGATTTTGCGAATCGACAGAGCAATACGATATTTCGACCGGTAATGGTTATTACGGAGCTTACCAATTCGACTTAATTACCTGGGTAGGAGTTGGAGGTGAGGGGGANCCTTCGAAAGCTCCACCCGAAGAGCAGGACGCGAGGGCAAGGTATNTGTATCATCTAAACGGGTGGTATCCGTGGCCGGTGTGTGGTCGGTTTCTACCTCAATGATCCATGCTGGCTAGCATAGGTCTATGTCGGGGTACATTTTTAGGNTAAGACTGTGAATCTTCTCGTTGTATTGTTTCTTTTGGGGTTTGTATCTATCGGGTTCTCTCTTACCTATGCCACCNGTATCGATTTGCGGCTTGAAGAGAGAGTGTGTTTCGGGGTGGTGATCGGCTCAGTAGTAATCTCAATTGTAGGTTTCGCTGTTGCGTCGCTGATGAGAGCAACTGGCCTAATGGTTTTAATCACCTTTTCCTTATGTGCCGTTATGGTTTCGCCACTGGTTTTTTTCAATAGAAAGACAATCAAGCTAGAACTAACTAGCTTTCGGCACAGGACAACACACTCCTGGAAAGATAAGGATAGCCCTAAGCCGCTTATTGGAATTCTGTTAGTCAGTGCAGTGATGGCAATCCGTATTCTCCAAAATGCATTTGGTAAAACGTTGGATGGTGGAATATCAGCTGGCCATCTTTCCGTGTATGGAGATTGGTCGGCACACCTGTCGTACGTTGCCTCCTTTGCTTATTCAGACAATTTCTCACTGGATCTTCCAACTGCAGCTGGAGAAAGTTTTGCATACCATTTTGGCGTAGATTGGTTCTCGGCAATGTTTGTTCCTCTCGGTTTGAGCTTGATGGGTTCGCTAGAGGTTTCCACTGCTGTTTTAGCAATAGCTTTTCCCGCTGTGATGTTCATAGTGTGCGAGAAGCTTTGTTCCAATAGGGTAGCTGCTGGCGTATCTGTAGGCGTGTTTCTTACAGCAGGGGGAACAGGTGCTCTCTACCGCTTCTTTATTGAAGACCTTCCTGAGCGGGGGATTTCGATTCTGGCAGATTTACCTAGGAGTTACTCATTCGATGGCTTTGATAGAAACTGGGTAGATAATCCAGTCACCGGATTTTTGTACCCTCAACGACCAACGCTTATTGGCTTCTCATCAACCTTAATTGTAATTTTTCTTTTGTGGATGAACAGAGACCGGCACAACGTTAAGCCGTATCTATTTGCAGGTATTTTCGTAGGTGTTCTTCCAGTTTTTCATGTTTTTGCTTTTGGGGCTGTCCTTCTTATGGGAGGATGTTGGGCTTTTATATATAGAAGTAGATCTTGGTTATTTTTTTTACTCCCTAGTCTTTCTTTAGGTATACCCATTCTTCTGTGGCAGCTTCCCGAACGAGATGGTTCAGATTGGCATTCGTTTTGGATGTTGGGGAAATCATCATGGGAACGAACTCCGTTTGATTTTTTGTCTTTCTGGTTTTTAAATACTGGCCTGTTCATCCCATTAGCGCTTGCGGGAACGTTAATTACTATTAAGAAGTTCGGCTACAGATTCCTCCCTATTTATGTGCTTCTCATTATCCCGAATATAGCTATTTGGCACTTCTGGCCTGGAAATAATGCCAAATATGTTGTTTTCTTTCTTCTCTTAGCATCGCCATTAGTCGGGGAGGTGTTGAGCCGTTTATTTTTTCATTCGAGCGCAACAAAAATTTTAGCCGTATTACTAATCTTCTCATTGGCTTCGTCAGGAACTTTAGACATATGGCGAGCCTTTGAAGGCAGCTCTGGTCCTTACCCAGCTAATTATCTTTCTGGAGAGGATGTTTTGGTTGGAGAATGGGTCAGAGACAATACTAATCAGGACGCCGTGTTTGCTAGCGCGAATACCAATGTTCATCCTGTGCGGGCATTAGCAGGACGTACGGTTGTTTCAGGCTCTCCAGGGAGGCTAAATGATCTAGGCGTTGACTGGTACACGCGAGATAAAGATCTAAAGAACCTTTATGCAAACCCAAGTGAAGCCGATGCAATTATCCGTCGCTACGATATCGACTACATTGTTGTTGGACCATACGAAAAATCTATGTTTATTTCTGAAGGTGGTCGAACCCAAGATATTGATGACTCCTATTTTAACTATTTTGGTGCGTTAGTTTATAGCACCGGGGGATATTGGATTTACGAAACGCGGGGCGAAAATGGTTAGTTCGAAAATCAAAGAGTCCTTCAGAAGGAGTATCAATCCAAAATCCGCTGGAGAGAATGTCTCGCACAGTGCATGGAAGAGAGCCCGTCACATAATCGGACTTCTATTCCTCCTAGCAGTGTTCAGTAGGTTGTCATATCTAGGCCTGCGAGCTTTTCATCATGATGAGAGTCTTGACGCATGGTTTTCGCTCCAGTACTTGGATGGAACGTATAAAGGATACGACCCTGTGTATCATGGGCCGCTACGCTTTTATCTAACAGCTGCTTTCTTCTGGCTTTTCGGTCAATCTGATAGCATCGCCCGCCTACTTCCAGCTATTTCGGGTATAGCGGTTGTTCTTCTTCCATGGGTTTGGCGAAGGAGCCTTGGATTCGTAGGAACCCCTATTTCAGTAGCTTTGCTGCTTACAAGCCCAACGATGCTGTATTTTTCAAGATTTGGAAGAGAAGATAGTTTCTTTCTCGCTTTAACGTTTTTGACTGTAATAACGTTAATTTCTTTTCTTCGTAGCCCACGAAGGTGGCACCCTATTGCACTTCTGAGTTTACTTGTATTGAGTTTGGCGGTAAAGGAATCAGTTTTTCTTACAGTTTTTATCTTTGGTTCATTCGGAATTGTTCTTATAGCTCAGGATCTCCTTACCGCATCCTTTCACAGAATGAAAGGCTCGCCGATAGGTAAGCCGAGATACAAGGAACTAAAACGCGAGGTGCGGATAGAAGGGATTGGTCGAAGGTCGATATCCGTACATTCTCGAGTCTCTCAGAATAGCAACGGCCAATTTGTTGCTGAAGAAGTAATTCGTCGATGGTTCTTTCTTTTTGGGGTTGGTTTCATGATTGCAATATTTCTTTGGATTGGAACAAACCCTGGGGAACAAGAAGGTAGCCCTACAATTTTCAAGTTAGGAATTTATGGGGCAGTCCTAGCTTTTATTGCTCTTGTATGCGGTTTTGTGGCAGCTCGCCACAAGACTGCGCTCTCTCAGGTTCCAGCTTTCCGAGCTTTGATGGTTCCTAGGCTTGGTGGTTGGATTTTTGCTGTGACTGTAGCGGCGATAGTTTTTACAGCCTTATTTACCCAATTCTTTCAGCAATTCGACGGTCCCGGTGTGGCGACAGCACCCTATGGAGCAATTCGAAATGGTTTAGTATCTGGTTTCGAATATTGGCTAGGTGAACAAGCGACCGTGAGGGGCGACTCCCGATGGCAGTACTATTTGGTGCTTTTGTTAGCCTACGAATGGATAGCGCTCGGTTTAGCTTTTGTTGGTTTGATCTCCGTACTTCGTAAACCCAATTTATTTGGTCAAATTATCGCATGGTGGGCATGTGCAAGCCTGATTGTTTACTCTTGGGCAGGGGAGCGGATGCCGTGGTTACTCGTTCACCTTCTTTTACCCATCGTAATTCTTGCTGGTATAGGAGCCCAGTCGATCTGGGATGGAATAAAAAGTAGGAGGGCCTCAGTCTGTTTTGGCGTACTGCTCGTTTTAGGATTCGGGTACGCCATCGTGACCAGTGTCTATAGTTCTTATTTGCGAGGAGGAGAACCTCAGGAGTTGTTTGTCCAGGCCGGCCAGGCGACTCCCGAAGTTGTTGAATGGGCTGACCAGCTCGAAACACTTGACCGGATTTCTCTCGCTCACTTTGGTGAGCATTTGGAAGTGAAGATTGACAGTGACGTCTATTGGCCATACGGATGGTATCTTCGTGACTTTCATTCGTCCTCATATGCAGTTATAAGAAAAGAAAATTTTCCCTCTGGCGCGGACATAATTTTCGTTCCCCATTGGGACCGGATAGATCTAGGAGATGAAGATGGCGCCTATGTTGAAATTCCTTATGAGCATCGTTGGTGGTGGGTGCCTGAATTTGATACTGGGATCACCAACCTAAGCCAGTTCGGAGATCTAATCATCACATGGGCTGATTGGGTTTGGAGTCGCGAGCCTTGGGACAGTGGTAGTGGCCGATGCCCTGCTTCGCTTAGCGGTTCCGTGTATATAAGAGAAGAGATCTTTACATTGGCAGAAACTTACTATAACTCGCCATTCCCCAGTCTCGGTGATAAACCGAAATATGATAAATCATGCAAGAATGTAACCAACTTTCTCCAATCGAATAGATAGTTGGAACTATGAATTTACTGAGGTCCAAAGTGCATCCTCGTCAACGTTATAGATAGCATTTTTTCCGTTTTCGAATACTTTCACTAAAGCAGGGTGATCTCCAAATGAAGCCAAAACATCTGGATTTCCGAAACGATATTCCTGAACCCCTACGATCACGTATTTGACCTCGTAAGTAAGAAGAAATTCTGAAATAGTTTCTCGGGTCCCTTCTGTATAGAAGTTCTGAATATCCATTCGCCTTTGAAAGATCCAGTCGGCGTACTCCTGACGTTGCTGGTACTGGTGGGACGACCATCCCAGAACGGTAGGTAGTCCCGTATGTATTGCGATGCGGGTATTCCAATCGTAGCTATCACCAGTCCACTCGACGATCGTGGGGCTTCCACTGACATTCGACCTTACCCATTGGATCAAGGGGAGATCCTCAGCGATCCTTATCACCGTTGCAGCGTTTTCTGGCCCTTGGTCTCTTCTAATTATGGATGGATCATAATCTAGATATGCGACACCATTTAGGCCCTTGTACTCGGAAGTAAATCTAGTCGAAAGTCGCGGTTTCGTAGCCAACAAGGGATAAGTAATGCCAATCAGTACTGTTACTAGAACAAAAAATCTCCATATCACTCTAGGAGAAGCACGAAAGACTGATGGCTTTTTCTTCTTAGAGGTCTGAACTTCTTTGATAAAGTCCCAAATATGAAACATTGCAAAAGCAGAGCCAAGTGCGAAAAAAAGCCAGCCCTGTAACCAGAATTTGAATACAGTGTTCATGCGTGCAACATCATTGTTGATGGTGATGATCTCAGGTCCACCAATAACAGCAAATCCGAATAAGAACATGATTATGGCGAAGAGTTTTCCGACATTAAGCTCTGTTCTTCTGCATTCGCACTCTGCGAGAATGAGAGAGTAGCAAACGCCGAAGACCGTAATTGCGAAAACTGTACTTACCTCTAGAACACACAGGACTATCACACCGATACAAAAAATCGGTATCGATAACTCCATCAATCTATTTCGCCGGAAAATATCCGGAAGGGTATGAACAGTAACGTTGAACTTTTTGTGCTCTTTTCGCTGTTTTGCAGAAGTTACACCAAAGAAAACGAAAGCTATTCCAAGAAAAACCCCCCAATGGGATAAGAAGTCATCGAGCGGCGAAGTCCACTGAGCGCGATGTATGCCAACATTGAAGTTTTGAGTGTCACGAAGATACGGCCAGAGCAATACAGTATGTGCAAGAGCTGCTACAGATAAATGGCAAACGAATTGAAGGATTCGATGTCGTATAACGGGCCTACAAAATGTAGAAGTAGCTCCTAGAAGGCCTGCAACACCAAGAATGTACGCAAGGGTATTCCCATTTGAGGTTACCGCACTGGTGAGTATAGCCATTCCGGCTATCCCCAATAGGAGAGCCTTGCTTCTTCCACCTTCATCAGCCGAATCATCTGAACGTACCGCAGATCCGAGAAAGAAAGTGACGAGTAATATAAGAAGCGACGTTGGATAATCCCAAGTGTTTGTCATTCTGGCAATCCCAGATAGCAGCCCAACACCGATTGCTAGGATGAGGGCGTTTCTCTGTGACCCGTGCTTGCACGAACTGAGATATGCAAACGATAGGGAAAGCAACAGGCCACCTACTACCATCCCCATCATATGTGGGTGGAGATCCCCAAAGAGGAAGGTGAAATACGGGAATTCGGTAATATCGAAAGTTCCTGAGTTGACGCGGCTAGGGGCCCACCAGTCAAACCTTGTCAGAGTAGTTCCGGTAATCCATGCCCATGATCCTCCGATCACCTCGAAGAAGGCGCCCAGAATAGGCCACCCGTCCATAAACTCCCAAGTATTTGCAGAACGAAGGCGTTTAGCGTGCACTCGAAGCGCATCGAAGGTTCCCGACCCCATAAACAGGAATACCCCCAGAACTCCTGCTTTTAATGCGGTTGCCTTCGATGGAAGAAGCCTCTGCTTTGATGTTCCACTCGATCTAACAAGGTTGTACAAAAGAGAAAAGATGGTTACTCCGACCAGAGCACCAAACGTTGCCACCCCGAACTGAAATGCGACTTCTGGAAGTATTTTCAAAGCGCGCATGGGTACGGCGACTAGGAACCACCCGAAATAGTAGTAGTTCATTGCACCACCTGAGAACCATGGATCGTACGGTGGTAACTCTGCTGACCTCCCTATCGCAGTCAGGTAACCGAGTTCCATTGGCTTCTCCCCTCCGAGGTAGGAGTCCCACAAATCTGGGTTAAATGACCGCAGAATTAGCAGGAACGCAAAGATAAGTAAAAAAACAATTTCACTTATAAGCCATACGGATCGGTGTTCGAAAAAAAGCTGCCGTAGCCGATCACGATGTACCCACCACCAAGCCACCCCCAGAGAAAAAGTCGCTGCCACGCTTGCAAGAGCTGTTGTTTGGTTGAATTCAACTACATCCCACGCCACAAAAACCCACAAAAGCGCGCCGGACAAAATAAACCCAATGGCCTTAGTCAAACCATATCCAGCATCCGCAAGCTGACTAAATAGCAAAGTAGACCACGGTAATACAGCAAAAGCAGCTACCTGTAGCCAGATCAGCCACCAAACCCAGTTAGGAACTTCCAAATAACTACCTCGCGAAAATGAAGTATCAAAGGTGCTATTGCTGTGGAGAGATGAACTCTCAGAAGGCCTAAGGAGAAGAGCATTGGAGTTAGCACTCCTGGGCTCGAGATTAGGTGCATGAATAGAGCGGAATGGATTTAGGATTTTGAGAGCTTCCGACCTAGACCATCCATCCGTTTTTTCCCAAATCGTTACTCTTGGATGATCATAAACGGTGAATGTCTCCTCGCCGTTGGCGTCACTAATCTCCAAACCAAAGAGTGATGGGGAATTTCTAAAGTCCGCAACTAGTTCAAACCCAAGCTCACCTGAGAACAAAGCCCTGTAGTAAGAAGTTGTCCCTGGGTACTCAGCAGGAATCCTTGGTATAGAGCTGTAAAGTCGATTACTAGCTTCAATGATATAGTCAGTCGTTTCAAGCTGATCTACAAGAGTAACGAGTTTAGATTTTCCGGATTCCTGATCAGTGGAACGGTCTGATCTGAATAAATTAAGGTCAACGAAGTTCAACTGCACTGGAGTTACGGCGGGTATAGATAGAGGTAGCCGATCATCCCAAATTTGATGAGTAACAGTCGAGCCTGAGGCTACGTTTTCATTAATCCATTCTGATGCAGATATTCGGGGGTGAGTATCGTTATAGATGCCATTTACAAAAGCGCATCCCCAAAAGAGCGTGCCGCCTACAAGAATTACAGAGACTCCTTGGCTAAATCGATAAAGAGCGCCTTTACTCCCAGAAACAATCTTCTGCTTTTTCCCCCAGTGCCACAATCGGTAGATACCAAATCCGCCGAAGATTGCAGCTGTTGGATATACCGGAAGGAGATAACGGATTAATGGATTGAACTGTTGACTGACAAGTCCAATCATCACTATGACGAAACTGAGAGGAATCATCAGCACATAGTTTCGTTTTCTAATGATTTCAGAAACAGTAAACCAAAGGCCGATTACAACTGCGATTGCAAGAGCTGGCCCCATACCATGCCAGAAAATAGACTTAAGCGGGAACCATAGCGGTGTAATTCCTACCCATTGGATAACCCAAGGCACATCGGCACCGGAATTTACAGATCGAAGGTATCCGATATCTGAAAGAAACCTTTCATCGAAAGTAATAAAACCGCTAAATGCATAAGGGTGAAATAACCTGAAACACAGAAATGCTACGACGAAAATCGAAATTGCAAGCCCCAAGAATTTTGCTGCCTCCCTGGCTGCTTTGGGGGCTTCTTTAGATTTTCCTTTGTTTACTAAGGATAAAAAAATTGCGACTGTAGGGACTATGCCTACTGCTAGACCACTGAATTTAGAAGCTACAGTAAGGCTGAATGCAACCCCGATTAAGAGAGCTAGTTGTAATACGCTTCGATTGAATAGTTTGCTCTGGTCGTTTGCTAAACGGATTGTCTTAAAGAGCTTTACCGAAAGCAGTACCGTGACAGCAGCGAAAAACGTCACCCATGTTTCAGCCCCATAGAAGTGGCTGTATTGGATATGAAGGGTAGTAAATGCTTGTAGCAAGGCTGATAGAAATCCTACTTTTCTGTTAAAAAGTTCTCGACCAAGTAGGTATACGATCAAGATTGTGCCTGTATCCATGATCGCAGAGAGAAGTCGGCCAATTAAATTTGCGTTATAGCCACTATCGAATGCTTTCGAGGTGAGATTCGTACCTGATGTTTCCTTCAATCCAATGCCTAATTTGTCTGCAGCATCAACCAATGCGTTAGGAATTAGTGCGTCTTTCTCAAGGTAGTTAGCTGTTGCCTTTGTGATGAAGAGAGGAAATGTTCCGTAAACCCAAGTGCTGCGGTGGTTGTATGGGTTGAGAGTTGAGTTGGCTGAATCAAAGTAATTTCCGCTTCCAGGCCAAGAGATATCTTCTGTGACCATGCTCCAATAGCGCTCATCTGGGTGTTGGTGTGTTCCTTCATCCCAATTTATGTTCCAGGCCCTTAAGGTAAACCCGATCATGAGAAGGGCAACAAGTGACAAACGTCGAATCAATTTAAAGTGTTTATTTAAATCGAAATTTATCGAGACCACATTATGTACCGTAGATCGTCGCTGGCAAAGACGGAGATATCTTGAGTGAAATTCCTTCTAAGCTGTAACCCTTGGCCGTAATTTGGATACTATTTTGATATGTCCATTGACCAAATTGAAACCAGTGAAGATACTGCAAAGGGGCTACTAGTTACTGACGCCGCAGTTGAAAAGGTTTTAGAGGCCAGGTCAGAGGAGGATGAACCAGAGAAGCTGGGATTACGCGTACAAATAATTGGGATTAATGGCCCTGAATTCTCATATGATCTCTCCTTCGAGAGCATTGACGAAGCCTTGGACAACGATGTCATTTCGACTATCGGTGACCTTACAGTTCTGGTACCTGAAGAAAGCTATGAAAATCTCAATGGGGCCACCCTTGATCTCCCAAGTAATCCTATGCAGGGAGGTCTAGTTATTCGGAATCCTAATCGACCAAATATGCTTGACGGGGAGGACATAGAACTGACTGGGTCGATAGGTGAGAAGCTCCAACAGCTTCTTGATATGCACATTAACCCGTCTCTGGCTGCTCATGGCGGTTACGCTGAGCTAGTTAAAATGGAAGGGACCGTAGCCCACATTTTAATGGGTGGTGGTTGTCAAGGCTGCGCTATGTCTGCAGCAACCCTTCGTCAGGGGATCGAGGTGATGATAGCCGAGGCTATCCCTGAGATTACCGAAATCGTAGATCTCACAGATCACGAAGCTGGAGAGAATCCCTTTTTCGACTGAGAGTATCAGTTATCGCCCTGAAAAAATTCACGCAAAGATAGGACTTCTTTGGTGACTCCTTGGGAATCAAGACCTAATTCTGAAAGGATTTCGTCGGCATTACCTTGAGGTACATAGGCAGAAGGAATCCCTAAAGTTCGGACGATAGGGCCTCGCCCTTCTAGTCTCGAAAGTTTGTTTTGGATGTTAGCCCCAATGCCACCTTCAATAACTCCATCTTCAATAGTTATAACAACAGGGTGACGATGGGCATCTTCGAGCATAGCAATATCAAGTGGAGCAACACAGCGGACGTCCCATACCCCGCAATCTATTCCATATTCCTTTAAAGCATTAGCAGCTTCCTGAGCAGGTTCGAGCATCTTGCCGACTGCAAGAATACAAGCGTCATTTCCATCTTGGAGTTTGCGGGCATTCGTACCTCTACCAACTTCTGTTTCGTGGACAGTTGGGGCAGGAGTTCGCGGATAGCGGATGCAAACCGGGCCATCGGTGATCTCCAAAGCATCTTGGAACATTTGCTGCAGTTCTTGATATGAGGAAGGAGCGAAGATGGTCATACCTGGGATTTTCGACATCAACATCATGTCAAGCAGCCCATGATGTGAGGCTCCATCTGGGCCAGTTATACCAGCGCGGTCAAGGCAGAAAATTACGGGAAGTTCATGAAGCCCTACGTCGAAAGCGATTTGGTCAAATGCCCGATTAAGAAAGGTGGCATAAATAGCTACAACTGGTCGAAGGCCAGACATCGCCATTCCAGCGGCAGCTGTAGTCGCATGCTGTTCAGCTATACCAACATCGAAGAAGCGCTCCGGAAAGCGCTCGGAGTACGGTAGGAGTCCCGTACTATCTGGCATCGCTGCAGTGATCGCTACGATATCTTCCCGGCTTTCCGCTTCTTTGATTAGAACCTCAGTAAATGCAGATGTATAGCTTCCTGGTTTTGGATTTCCAATATCGTGCAGTCGCTTTACTGGGTCATTCTCAGCGGGTCCATACCCTCGCCCCTTCTCTGTTAACACATGGATAACTGTGGGGCCGTCAAAATCAGCAGCGTTTCGGAACGCACGCTCTAATTCCTCAACGTTATGACCATCGAAAGGGCCGTTGTAGCGGAGCCCCAGATTTTCGAACAATGAGGTTGGGTCCCATATTTCCCTGACCGCAGCTTTTGCTGCTTCTATAGCTTTTTCAACTGATTCGCCGAAAGGAAGAACATTTTTTACTTTTCTTTCGAGTTTTTCCTGTTGTTCTAGGTATCTAGGGTTATTTCGAAGTCGTTTGAGGCTATCTGACAAGCGTGAAATAGTAGGAGCGTATGACCTACCATTGTCGTTGAGGACAATAATTACGTTACTCCCCGCATGTCCGAGGTTGTTAAGGCCTTCAAATGCCATCCCGCCAGTGAGGGCGCCATCGCCAACTATTGCAATGACTCTTCGGCCTTCGCCCACATTACTTGATTGAGCAGCTGCTATTCCGAAAGCGTAGCTTAGCGCTGTCGATGCATGGCTATTCTCTATCCAATCATGATCAGACTCAGCGCGGCTAGGGTAACCGGATAACCCACCGGCCTTGCGTAGTGAACTAAAATTTTCGGTACGGCCAGTGAGAATTTTATGGACGTATGCTTGATGTCCCGTATCCCAGAGCAAAATATCACGCGGCGAATCAAACGCCCGATGAAGGGCAATTGTTAATTCCACGACTCCGAGATTTGACCCTAGATGTCCGCCGTTCGTTTCAACCGTGTCAACGATAAACGAACGAATTTCTTGTGACAGTTTCTTCAACTCAGAAGATGAGAGCCTCCGGAGATCTGCTGGGCAAGTAATTTGTTCTAGCATAACTTTCTTAGTTTCAAGTTTTTACGTTAGCAGTTCTTTATTGATTTCCCTAAGAGAAAATCAAACTAGCTATGTGGCGTGTGACACTTTGTTATGGCTTGTGATTCAGCCCATTTTTGCAGCGAACTTCCGATCCAATATCCTGCTAAAAGGATTAGCCCACCTCCGACGGCGTCAATCCAATAATGGTTGGCAGTAACAACAATAGCGAAAAGAGTGCATACGGGGTAGAGGGCGAGAGCCGTACTGGATATTCGGCGCTTTGTAAATGGTTTTAAAGCTAGGTAGCTCCAGAAAGCCCACGCGAAGTGGAGGCTTGGCATAGCAGCGTATTGGTTTGAAAGGTTTTCCATCATTCCAGAGTCAAAGCTCCATAAGCCACCTAGCTCGGCAACCGTGTCAACGAATGGACTACTTTCGATGCATGCACCATACGTTCCGCAATTTCCTAGGAGCCGAGGGGGCATTAACGGATAGGTAGCGAAACCTATTAAGGCAAGCCCTGTAGTCGTTAACCCAATGGTTCTCCAGCGCGGGTAGGCATTTGGCTGCCGAATATACAGATAGAGCAAAGCCCCAAGTGTTACGACAAAATGTAGGGTCCCATAAAAGATATTCCAAAACCTTAGAAATTGGTCCCATCCCAAAAACCATCCCTGTATGTCAGCTTCAATGTAAAGTCCGACGAAACGCTCGAGATCGATCATATGTCGTGCGTTGCGTAACGCGGTTCCAGGTTCCACGGCCGCTGAGCCAAATTGGTTACGAACCCAGGAATAAATTGCATAGAAAATTCCAATAAGTAGCAGTTCTCGAAACCAGTTTAATTCTGGCCTTTTTGTTTTTACGGTGAGTATTTGGCTGCGTTTTTCTTCGCGCATTTTAGAGATTTGATGGCTCAATGTTGCTTGATTTAGGCACTTTTCGCCCTCCAAAGATAAGCATCGGTAAGCCAATAAAACTGTTGACCAAGGTCAAAGCGTAAAGGGCAAGCCCAAGGGCTAGTGCTTGTTCGTTTGATACATCAATTCCACTAAGGAAAACGACAAGAGTTCCTTCTCTCACCCCTAGGCCTCCAATCCCTAAGGGAAGAACCTGGATTATCAGTACAGCAGGGATAAATGCCATTAAGGCGGTTAGCCCTACCTCATCAATTCCAAGCGCCTCGACAGCGCATCCGGCAGCAAGAAGGAGAGCAAATTGATAGGCGAAAGCTGAAATGATTACTTCACGCGCAGACTTCGGGTTCTCTTTAAGCCGATCAAGTCCTAAATGGACTGCATTAGCGAATCTTAAGAGCCCTTGACGATTCTGAAGTCCTTTCCCTATTCGATTATTTCCTAGTAAAAGAATCACAAGGGTTAAAGCGATAAGTGTCACCATTGCAACAACAAGAGGAACTCTAGTTGATGTTCCTAGGCCAGTTAGCCCTGGATTAATTGCAAAGCCCAATAAGGTGATTACTGGGAGGACGAGCCATCCGCTCAAACGTTCGAAGACAACTGAGGTAAAACTAACTGGGCCATCATCCGTATCCCTTGTAAGTCTTCCTATCCGGATGACGTCACCGCCGACTGTTGTTGGGAGGAAATTCGATACAAATTGACCCGCCATATAGTGGCTGAAAAGTCTCCAAATTGATTGGTTTATCCCTAGTGCTCGGAGGACTCTTTGCCATCTAATCGCTCCAAGTATGAAGCCAATAAGCGTGAAGATGAAAGCGCCGATAGTCCAGAAAGCTGTTTGCTGGTTCCATTCTGGGATCAGCTCATCCCAGTCTATTCCATCCATAGATTGAAGGATCACAATGAGAAGAGCAACGCTTAATCCAATCCGAAGGGGGATTGTTACTGAGTTACGTTTCCACCATGGGATGGAATCGTTCTGTTGAGGTTGGCTGTAAATGTAACTCATTGAGGCGTCCGGCTAGGTAGGAGTTGATGTGGGAAGTAATTTGCTAGCAACTGATAGGTTATTCCGCATTGGCAGCCATATATCGGATTTGTGCACTTCTCTTTACTTTCTTGCGGAAATTTAACCCCAAAAGCCCGAAAATAGTGCGTTTTCAGCGCTTAGTAGTTAACCGGCTTTTCTCAAAAGTTGTTTATTCTGAGGCCTTTACTAGACCCTCTCCAAGAAGCGTTGCCGGTGAACAATTACGCGTATGACCTGTCCCATCGCTATTTGTGAGTGTTCATCGTGAGCGCTTACCTGAAATGTTAACCTTCGCCCATCGATTCTTGTCAACAGAGCACTTACACGAATCATCGCACCTAGTCCGGAAGGGTTGACATGGTCTACTCGGACTCGCATCCCTACAGTGGTTTCTTGCTCAGAAATATGACCTTCAATAGCAGCCATTGTCGCGGCTTCGCACCAAGCAATTACCCTTGGGGTTGATAGAACGGGAACGTCGCCGGATGTCAAAGCGATTGAGAGATCCTCTTCTCTAACGCTGTAGTCGAAAGAAGCGCTAAGTCCTTGTTCTAGGGTCATACTAATACCATACGCAAACAGGCGCCGTGTCTGTCGGATGGGGCAAACTCACTACAAAGCGGTTACTATTCAAAGCACGAGGTGCATATGCTTGAACAAAATTTAGTAGAGAGAGTTCTTAACGAGGCTCTAAAGTCTGGTGGAGAATTTGCAGAAGTTTTCGTTGAGGATAAGCGTTCTAGCTCAGCGCTTTTTGATGATGCAAAAGTCGAAGAGTTGACATCAGGTCGTGACCGGGGAGCAGGTATCCGTGTTGTTGCTGGGGAGACAACTGGCTTTGCCCATACAGCTGACCTTTCAGAAGAGGGATTGATGATTGCTGCTAGAGCAGCAGCTTCAGCTACCAGAACAGATGGAGCTGGGTCTCAAGTCAACGCCCTAGAACAAGTCGTATGTCCATCTCCAAATAAGGTTGAAACATTTCCCGAGTTAGTCGCTAAGGGAAAGAAGGTAAATCTTTTAGTTCAAGCTGATGAAGTCGCTCGTAGTCAAGGGGCCGCAATTACACAGGTTTCTGCTAGATATGGGGATTCTCGCCGTAAGATACTTGTCGCCAATAGTGACGGGGTGTTTGCTACAGACGATCAGGTTCGAACTCTCTTTTCTATTTCTTGTGTTGCGACCGGTGATAGTGGAATGCAAACAGGTCGAGAGTCCATTGGCAGGCCTATCGGGTTTGAACTGTTTGATGATGTTGATGTTGAAGAGCTTGCAGAGCGAGCAGCCCATAGAGCTTTGACAAAGCTTAATGCCCGACCTGCTCCCAGTGGAACTATGCCAGTTGTTATAGGTTCCGGTGGCGGTGGCGTATTGTTTCACGAAGCATGTGGCCATGGGCTTGAAGCAGATTTGGTTAACAAACAAGCATCAGTCTTTGCTGGAAAAGTTGGGGAAAGTGTGGCTAGTGAGCTGGTCACGTTAATTGACGATGGGACGATGGCACATGAGTGGGGGGCGTTCGCAATAGATGATGAGGGCCGGCCGGCTCAGCGAAACGTTCTTATTAAGGACGGTGTGTTGGTCGATTATATGTGGGACGGACTTCGATCACGTAGCGAAGGTCGATTGAGTTCCGGGAATGGGAGAAGGCAAAGTTACCAGGTGTTACCCATGGTTCGAATGACTAATACTTATATCGCAAATGGTGAAACTGACCCTGAGGACATTATTGAAGATACCTCAAAAGGCGTATATGTAGCTCAACTTGGTGGTGGTCAAGTTAATACGGCGACCGGAGACTTTGTTTTTGGCATGACAGAAGCGTATCTAATAGAAGATGGTGAAATAACGGAACCGATTAGAGAAGGCAATCTTATTGGGAATGGCCCCGAGGTGCTGAATCAAATTGATGCACTTGGTAATGACTTTGATATGGGTTCCCCAGGGACATGTGGCAAAGATGGTCAGGGCGTTCCAGTTGGTGATGGTACGCCGACACTGCGCGTCACTAGTCTCACTGTTGGCGGTACCGCCGGCTAGGGGCATCAATGCAATCAGAACTATTAAAAATTGCCGAAGCCATTGTGAGTCAGACAGTTGCTGGCGAACAGGTTGAAGTTGTTGCTGTCCACGGTACAGAAACAGATATTAGGGTTTATCAAGGCGAGATTGAATCGTTTACAGCTGCTGAGTCGCAGGGTGTAGGGATACGTGTTGTTCAGGATGGCCGTCAGGGTATGGCCTATGCCGGTTCGTTCGATACCAATGTCCTAAATGAGACATTAGAGGAAGCGAGGGACAACGCTTCTTTCGGAACCCCTGATGAATTCCAGGGCATTGCAGAACCTGATGGAGTTGAATCAGTCTCTTTGGAACTTCTGGATTCATCCCTTGCTGACTTTGCTAATGAGGACAAAATCGCTTTGGCGATTGAACTTGAAAGTTCAATTCTTCAGTCTGATCCGAGAATAATCGGAGTTGAGTCAACAGATTATGTTGATTCGATTACTACAAGTGCAATTGTCACTTCAACTGGGATCCACCGAGCTAATCAAGAAGGTGGGTGCTACGTTGCAGCGTCATCATTAGCTTCAGATGGAACAGATACCCAGACAGGATTTGGATATTCTGTTGGCAGGAGCCCTACGCAACTAGATGTTGCTAAAGCTAGTTCTGATGCGACAGAGAAAGCAACAAGGCTACTAGGCGCTAAAAAAGCCGAGTCTGGGCGAATGACGGTCATTTTAGACCCATATGTCACTGCCCAATTTCTAGGAATCATCGGATCAACATTAAGCGGGGAGGCTCTTCTTAAAGGAAGATCACTTTTCGCAGATCGGGAAGGTGACCAAGTAGCTCCGAACTTTCTTACTCTTATAGATGATCCAACTGATGTTGACGCTTTTACTGCAACTGAAGCAGATGGCGAGGGCTTAGCAAGCCGCAGAAATACTTTAATTGACAAAGGTGCATTAAGAGGATTTCTTCACAACAGCTATACGGCGCGAGCATTAGGTGCATCATCTACAGGTTCAGCTGTTCGAAGCTATAACAGCTCGCCAGGCGCAGGACCGTTGGCTCTTATGCTGACTCCAGGAGTACACAGCCAGCCAGAATTAATTGCACAAGTTGGAGAAGGGATGCTTATCCAAGGAGTAGCAGGTTTACATTCAGGGGTTAATCCTGTCAGCGGTGACTTCTCTGCTGGCGCTGAAGGCCTTATGATCCGGCAAGGTGATCTAGCAGAACCTGTTAGAGAAGTAACGGTAGCGTCTACTTTGCAAAGGATGCTTTTGGATATCCAAAATATAGGAAATGATTTGGAGAGGCTCCCAATGAAATCATCAGGAGTTTCGATTGTCGTTAATGACATAATGGTTTCTGGAGTATGACAACAAACGTTGCTTCTTTCTGATGTTTAGGCGGTTTGTCTCTTATCGGGTCTACGGTTTATTAAAGCATGATTAAAAAACGTCAAGAAGTCACATTACTGTTTGGTTCTGCTGCCATTGTTTTAGTGCTATTTTTTGAACTCTTTGCTGGTCAAGCTTCAGCTAGTAATTCGGCAACTATCGCTGAAGGCCTGGTTCTATGGAAGGCAATAGTTCTAGGAGTAGTAGAAGGGCTTACAGAATTCCTCCCGATTAGTTCAACTGGCCACCTTCTAGCTGCGAAAGAATTGATGCACCTTGATAGCAGTGAGATTTCTGAACAGGCTATAGATAGTTACATCATCTCTATTCAAATCGGGGCAATCTTAGCAATTATTGTTCTCTACAAAAACAGAATTCGCCAAATGTACGAAGGTTTGCGTGGCCAAAGCGAGATCGGAAAGGTTGTCTTGAGAAATTTGGTTGCTGCATTTGTCCCGACAGCTATTATCGGACTCCTGCTAGCCGATTACGTAAAAGATCGGCTGTATGAATCAGAACTTGTAGCTTATGCATGGATCGTTGGAGGTGTCTTCATTCTTTTCGCCCATGAGAAGAAACTCCTGAAACGAGATGGATCGAGTATGGAGAATCTAAGTCTTCAAGGAGCGATTGTGGTAGGGCTTGTCCAAGCGCTGGCCCTGTGGCCAGGTGTAAGTCGAAGCTTAGTTACCATTTTTGCATTAGTTGCACTTGGATTATCTTTAGCAGCTGCTGTTGAATTTAGTTTCCTTTTAGGCCTAGTTACCCTAGCTGCAGCGACTTTCTATGAGCTTTCTCAAGATGGAGGGCGGATCATAGAGGTATTTGGATACTGGACTCCCCTGGTCGGTTTAATTGCTGCATTTCTCTCTGCGATGGCTTCGGTGAAATGGATGGTCAGTTGGCTTGAAAATAAAAGCTTCTCAGTCTTTGGCTTCTACCGTGTTGCAATAGGTATCCTAGCCATCTCGTTACTGTCTACTGGAGTTCTCTAACTGGCCTCACTTTTGGAAGGTGAGGGACTAGAAGAGGAGGGTGGGTCCTTCTTGACTGAATCAGATTTAGAAGACTTTGAATCATCAGAAGAGTTGTTCGAAGGTTTAGAGGTCTGTTTTTTAGTAGATGAGCTTCGACTATCGTTTTTGTAGAACCCAGAGCCTTTGAAACTTATTCCCGGAGCTGAGAATATTTTCTTAACCGTTCCTGTGCATGCTTTATCAGGGCAATCTGTCAAAGGTTCGTCACTGAATGACTGAAAAACTTCAAAAGTCTTTCCGCAAGCTTCGCATCTGTAGTCGTATGTTGGCATTTAGCACTCCATTCGCCAGCGAACGGTAGGGTAGCAGCACCTGCGAAAATGAAGAACTCTTCTATGGTGTTTTTTATTCAATAGCCTTTTCCTCTCCTTTGAAGAGGCGTTTGATATTTTCATGGTGGCGAATTGTAACTACCGCTGAAGCGGCGGCTGCGACGATGACCTCATACCATCTAGTTTCTGGCATTACTAGCACACCAACTGGGAATAAGAGAACCATTATTATTGACCCTAGCGAGGCACGTTTGAATAATTTCATCAACGGAATCCAGAGTATGAATAGCCCAAGCGCAACAAATGGATACAAAACCCAGGAGAGGCCAGCAAGTGTTGCTACTCCCTTTCCTCCATTAAACTTTCGCGTTATTGGAGCCACATGTCCGACCATTGCAGCCATGCCAGCTGCAAGTGCTAAATTCCTACCGTCTATAAGAAGACACACCAAGCTTGGTGTAAGCCCTTTTAACAAGTCGCCAATCAGTACGATCGCACCCGCTTTTGCCCCAGCAACACGGTAAACATTAGTCGCTCCAGGGTTTCCGGACCCTTCTGTAGTCGGATCGTGTCCAACAAGTCCTGCGACGATATGCGCTGTGGGGAAAGTCCCAAGAGCATAACTGACTGGTATTAGAAGCCACCACAAAATCATTATCTCCATAATACGCCCAGATCATCATCTTCTAGCGCCTGTCCTCGATTGAGCTTTGTTAGCATAAGACAATGATCCCATTAGACGAAGCACAAGATTACGTTTTGGAAAGAGTTTCCCAGCTTCCGGAAGAAGTAGTTGGCATAACTTCTGCTCGTGAGCGAGTGACAGCAGAAGCAGTTACTTCTGGAGAGCTAGTACCGCCCTTCGATAATACTGCTGTTGACGGTTATGCACTAAAAGCAGCAGATACTGATGGGGCTACAGAAAGTAATGAGGTAACGCTAGAAGTAATTGGGACCATACCTGCTGGGACACAACCAGATTTCGAAATTAAGAGCGGGCAAAGCGTAAAAATAATGACTGGCGCTCCTCTACCGGAGGGTGCGGATGCAGTTGTTATGGTCGAATGGACAAGGCAAGATAAGTCAAAAGATCTCGTGCATCTGAGCCGAAGCGCTAAAAGAGGTGACCATATTCGTAGATCCGGAGAAGACCTTTGCCCCGGCGATCAGGTTATTGATAAAGGAACAGCCTTAACTCCGGCACATATAGGACTTCTAGCTGGCCTTGGAATTTATCAAGTTAATACAATTGGACGCCCAACGGTAGGCGTTTTTTCTACTGGGGATGAATTAGTTGAGGGCAATGAACCTTTGCTTCCAGGTCAGATTCGCGATTCAAATCGATTTTCGTTGGTCGCGCTATTGGAGAGTGATGGATTTGAAACCATTGACCTTGGATTAATTCCGGATAATGAAGAAGCGATCGAGAGGACTGTTCGAGAAGGCGTCGCAAAATGTGATGCGCTGATCACAACTGGTGGAGTCAGCATGGGCGATTATGACTATGTCAAAGTAGTGCTTAATAATATGGGGGATATGCGATGGATGCAGATCGCAATAAAGCCCGCGAAGCCATTCGCATTTGGAGTGGTTCAGGGGGTACCTATATTTGGTTTACCCGGAAATCCAGTTTCATCTATGGTCTCGTATCTACTTTTGGCAAAACCGGCGCTCCACAAGATGATGGGTAGAAAATCTATTCTTCCGGAAGTATTGCATGGAATCGCAGCAGATGATTTCCGCCGTCGGGTAGACGGAAAAACACATTTTGTTCGTTCATTTTTCAATGAAGAGAAAGGCGTAACCTTGCTCAGTCCAATTGGGAAGCAAGGTTCTCATCAGCTCAGTGGGATGGCTGAAGCCAATACTTTATCGATCATCCCTGATGGAGACGGCGTGCCTAAAGGAAACCCTATTGAATACTTTCGCTTCTAAAGCAGATCAAGCGCTAGATTGATAGTGATGAAAGATCAACTTATTGATACCTACGGGCGCGTTCATCGTGACTTGCGTATATCAGTGACCGACCGATGCAACTTTCGATGCCAATACTGTATGCCCGAAGAAGGAATGGAATGGACTCCTAGAGAAGAATTATTAACATTTGAGGAAATTGAACGCCTCGCCAGCTTGCTTGTGAATAAATTCGGGATTGAGAGTATTCGTCTTACTGGTGGAGAGCCAACTGTTAGAGCGAACCTCAGTAAGTTAATTGAAAAACTCGCGAAGCTTAACGTTGATCTATCTTTAACGACAAATGGGGCCACTCTTCCATTAATTGCAGGTGAGTTGTATGACGCTGGACTAGACCGAATCAACATTTCTCTAGACACTCTTGACCGTAAACGATTCGAATCGCTGACTCGTCGAGACAACCTCAAACAGGTTCTTCACGGTATTGAAACAGCCAAATCTGTTGGATTTGATCCAGTCAAAATAAATATGGTGGTGATGAAGGGCGTTAATGACGATGAAGTTTTGGACTTTGTTTCATATGGCCGAGAGAACGGTCTTGTAGTTCGTTTTATTGAGTTTATGCCACTAGATGCTGACGAAACATGGACAGAATCTAAGGTCATGCCGCAGAATGAAATTCTTGAGCTCATAAGTTCTAAGTATGACCTCGAGCCGCTCTCAAGGGGAAGTTCTCCAGCCGCTAGATGGAAATTTGTAGATGGCCCCGGTGAAATAGGAATTATTGCTACTGTCTCAGAAGCTTTTTGTGATGCATGTGACCGAATTCGTCTTACTGCAGATGGGAAATTCAGGAACTGTCTATTCGCTATACAGGAATATGATGTGCGCAAACTACTTCGAGAAAATGCAGGAGATGAAAAGATCATTGAGTTATTCTCGCATGCAGTTAAACAGAAATGGGCAGGGCACCAGATTGGGAAATCTGTATTTATTCGACCAAGTAAATCAATGTCCCAGATCGGCGGTTAGCAGTGGTGGGAAACGAAAATTTTTCGCATTTAGATCCAGATGGTCAGGCCCATATGGTAGACATTAGCGAAAAGCAAGATAGCAAAAGAACCGCTAAAGCAAGAGCGACTATTTCAATGGCAAAAGAGACTATCGTGGCGCTTCAGCAAGGTGATCTACCCAAAGGCGATGTTTTCGCTGTCGCTCGTGTCGCAGGGATTCAAGCAGCAAAACGAACTGGAGATATTATTCCTCTTTGCCATCCTTTGATGTTGAGCTCAGTGAAAGTTGAATTTGAGATTATTGATGACAAAGTGGAAATTGAGGCAGAAGTTACAACTGTTGGGCGGACTGGAGTTGAAATGGAAGCGCTCACCGCGTGCTCAGTTTCTGCCCTCACAATCTATGATATGTGTAAAAGTATGGACAAAAGAATGGAAATAACAGATCTAGCTCTCCTCCAAAAAACTGGAGGATTATCAGGTGACTTTATTAGATAAATACCTGTTCAACACTCGAAAAACACAAGGTATAGCCTGGCGCTTCAACGTCAGATACGAATAAATCGCAACAATCCCGTATTCAGGGAACAAATTGGCCTTCTATCCACCAACTATAAGACAATTAGTGCAAAAATTTTATAAGAGCAGCCTAGAGACTGGTGGAGTTTGTGCTGTTAGTTGCATTAGCAATTCTTTGGTTCGGAGCAGGTATTTACTGGCTTCGTACGCGTGTAGGAACATCTTCTATGATGTTGGGGAGCCCATTTAGCCGAATGCGAATTCGAAAAACTCCTCGAGCGGTTGTAGTACCAATCCACCAACCGTTTACATCATGGGACCATGCCTACCATCAACCCGGGCACTCCCTGGTTGAGCCACCACTCGACAGAATAAAGAAGGGGTCGAATCCAATGGAAGTATCTAGTGAGCAAGCTCGTCTGCGACGGCGCAAAGTTCTTTTGTCCTTAATCGGAATTGTGATGTTTACCTTACTCATGGCCATAGTTGTAGGTGGAGCGTTCATTGCTGTGAATCTATTCGTAGATTCCATTTTCTTAGGGTACGTTCTTCTGCTCGTCCAATATCAACGAGAGATTGAAGCTTCTCGACAACAGAAGCGAGTCTTTAAACCTGCAGGAGTAGATTACACAGCTACAAGTGCCGATAAGATAGCGCTCTAAAGGAAACTCTAAGGTTTCACTATCGATGATTTAAAATCTAGACTGGTGTTCCTTCGGGGCTGTAGCTCAGCTGGCTAGAGCGCCTCGGTCGCATCGAGGAGGCCAGGGGTTCGACTCCCCTCAGCTCCACAACAGCCCTAACCTCTTAGGTTGACGATTTGTCTACTGGGCTATGCTGATAATGTGAGTCAACTATGGGAGCCATCAAAAGAAAGAATCGGAAACTCTTGCTTGATGGATTTTGCTAAGGAGGCCGAACACCTCTTCGATATCGAACTTCCTGATTATGACGCAATCCACAAATGGAGTGTCGACAGGCCAGATCAGTTCTGGATCCACGCGCATAATCATCTTGGAATCATTAGCGAGGTGAGTGAACAAGTACTCACCACAGGAGCTAACTTATATGACTCTGTGTTCTTCCCAGCCAGCTCTATCAACATCGCGCAGAACTTTCTCAAGAGGAGCGATGACACTGACGCCATAGTTTGGAGAGATGAGCTTGGCAATGGATCTAAATTAACTTGGTCTGAGCTAAATGACCTAGTCTCCAAATTGCAGCAAGCTTTTTTAGACATAGGGGTAGAAAGCGGAGACCGTATTGCAGCATGGTTACCTAATCGCCCAGAAACAATTGCGGTTATGATTGCCTCTGCAAGCATTGGCGCAGTATTCACTTCTGCATCCCCAGACTTCGGAGCCAAAGGGCTGCTTGATCGGTTTACTCAAGCGGCACCAAAAGTACTTTTCGCGACCGATGGCTACTTCTATGGGGGTAAATGGTTTTCCTGCTTGGATAAGCTCCATGAAGTTGAAGCAAGATTACCAACCCTCGAGCAAACCATTATCGTCCCATACACCCATGAAGGGATCTCCAAAGAAAAAACGCTACACCCTCATCCTCAAACGCTTTGGTCAGATTTCCTCAAAACCTACAATGCGAAAGAAATCGACTTTCCATCTCATAGCTTTGACCACCCCTGGTACATTCTGTACTCCTCTGGAACAACGGGGAAGCCTAAATGCATTGTTCACCGGTCCGGAGGAGTTCTAATAAAGCATCTAGTGGAGCACAGGCTACAAAGCGATGTCAAAGCAGGAGATAGAGTCTTCTATTACACCACTACAGGATGGATGATGTGGAATTGGCTAGCTTCCGCCTTAGCATCACAGGCTACGGTCATCCTGTTCGACGGATCACCATTTTATCCAAGCCCAACAACCCTATTTGATTTAGCCGATGAGCTTTCCATTACGTTGTTTGGTGTTTCAGCAAAATACATAGACGCATGCGCTAACGCTGGCATATCACCAATAGACACTCACGATCTCTCAAGTATCAGGACAATTTGTTCAACAGGCTCAACCCTTGTTGGCGAAGGATTCGACTATGTATACCAGAAAATTAAAAAAGATGTTCATCTTCAATCTATGTCTGGCGGAACTGATCTCTGTGGATGCCTAGTGGGGGGTGACCCAACAGGTCCAGTAAATAGGCGTGAAATTCAGAAACCAGCTTTGGGTTTAGAAATTGAGATCCTTAGCGATACCGGTCAAGTACTAGATTCGGGAGAACAGGGCGAACTCGTATGTTCAAACCCATTTCCGTCAATGCCCATTGGATTTCTAAATGACGAGAATGGGGAAAGATACCAGTCTGCATATTTTGACAGGTATGCAGGAAGTTGGCATCAAGGAGATTTTGCCGAATGGACTCCTGCCGGCGGAATTATCATCCACGGGAGGTCAGATGCGACTCTAAACCCTGGTGGTGTCCGGATAGGAACCGCTGAGATATATGCAGTCGTAGATTCGCTGTCTGAAATCACTGAAAGCTTAGTAATAAACCAAAGTTGGAAAGGTGACGACCGAGTAGTCCTTTTCGTTGTGCTATCCCCAGATACTAAGCTCGACGACGAACTTAAGAAAAAAATTCAAAACTCGCTTCGAGATCAAGCTTCACCAAGACATGTGCCGTCATTCATTCATGCAGTCTCTGACCTCCCTAGAACCCGAAGCGGAAAAATCTCAGAATTAGCCGCTAAAGCTACCGTAGAAGGTAAGCCCGTTCGAAACGCTGAGGCACTCGCTAATCCAGAAGCGTTAGACTATTTCAAGGACATTAAGGAGCTTCAATGATGCAAAAATTCAGGAGTGTGCTGTTTGCTCCAGGAAATAAATCTGAACTTCTGAAAAAACTTCCGAAAATCCAGCCTGATGCAGCCATCGTCGACCTTGAAGATGCCGTCCCTGATGAGGAAAAGAACAAGGCACGTAAGAATTTCCAGGAGTTCATCGATTCCGAAGAAACGAAAAAACTTGAAGCCTTCCCGAGGGTCAATCCAATATCTTCATCACATTTTAAACTTGATATTCAAGCTCTTCCCCCAGAAGTAGACTGTGTCGTTATTCCAAAGATCAACAACTTAGAAGAGCTAGAGGAAGCAGAGAAAATACTCTCGCAAAACTCTATCGAAAGAAAAATTATTGTTGGAATTGAAACCGTTCTCGGAGTGGCATCCGCTACTGAAATCCTCTCAAACACGTCTGTCATTGCCGCATATTTTGGAGCCGAGGATTATGTGTTAGATTTAGGCGGTTTTCGAACAACTGGCAATGACGAAGTATTCCTAGCCAGATCCCAAATGGGGATGGCGGGCAGGCTATCTGGAGTTCCAGTGATCGATCAAATCGTAACGGATTTCTCTGACGACGAACGATTTACAGAAGAAGCATATCAAGCAAGAGCGTTAGGGTTCTCAGGGAAGCTCTGTATTCACCCTTCACAAGTACCCCTCGCAAATCAATCGTTCTCGTACTCTCAGGCAGAAGTTAATCGCGCCAAGGAATTATTAGCGGTCTATGATCAAGCTCTCTCACAAGGATCAGCTTCGGCTGTTTATGATGGAAAAATGATTGACGAGGCATTAGCTAAGCAAGCCAGAAGAATTCTGGGATCTTAGTCAACTAATCTTCTTTTCCTCTGAGGGCAATAGCAAAGATAATTGAACCAATCCCTAAAAGTTCACCTAGGGAAGTCTTTTGCCGAAGTACCAGGATCCCAACGCAAGCGGCTGTTGCCGGTAATAAGCATTGCAAGAACGCGAATCTCGTTTTTGAAATTCGGCGAAAGACTAGCTGATCGATCCCATACGGAATCACATTCCCCAGAACCCCAGTTGATAGAGCAACCAGCATCAACAGAGGAGAATCAAGTGCACGGCCTATCGTATGAAGAGAACTCGGAAATATCACTAGACCCCCGATGAGCATGCCAATTCCTAGACCGTCTAGATGCGCGCCAGTTTTAGCAACTTTGCTCCCTAAAACAATATAAAGAGCCCATAAGGCCCCTGCGGCCAGAGCAAAGAGCACACCGGTGACGGTCCCTTCAGAAGTTACTTGGGCCAAAAGAAGGACCCCAAGGCTCGCCACGATAAGCGCAACCACATTTCTTGAGGATCGATGCCCAGCGGCCGCTACCGCTATAGGCCCCAAGAACTCAATCGCTACCGCATTTCCTAAAGGAAGATTATCTATTGCGAGATAAAAGCACAGATTCATCCCTGCCAAAACAATCCCAAATGATGCAGTCCAAACCATATCTAAGTCTTTTAACGAACGCCTCCAAGATCGTCTCAACAAGATAAGAACCAAAGCAGCACCGAGCACACGCAACGTTGCAACCGTACTCGCTCCTAAATTATCGAAAATGCTAAACGCCAGTGCGGCACCCAAATATTGTGAAACAGCGGCAACAATGAACAAGACTTCTGGTGAGGTGGAATCAAGTAATCCATTCTGTATACCCCTGAAGTTCCTAGCACCCACGAGATAACGCTACCTCATACGTCCCAACCATCCCATTTACACGCTAACGTCATTGCTATGACAGAAATCCGCAACCTTGAACAACTTCAAGAAAATCAGAACCAGCTTGAGCAAAACATTGAAAACTTCTCCACCCCATTTGCCTTCGGGATTGGTCTTGCAACAAAAACCGCTAATGGAAATATCCTTGATGTCTATTATCCCGCTCCACAACTGGGGTCAGACCCGTATACATGCGCCTTGGTAGCGAACGCAGCTAATTGGAATGGCAAGACTGAAACATATGAGCTCGAAGAACAACCCATGCGAGACATCCAGAGCATTCTTGAATCTGTTGAAAAAAACATCGGCTACTTAGAAGAATCAACGCACATAATTCAACCCATCCTTGATGCTGCTCTAAACAGTGATTCACCTAACGGAGAGAAAATTGTGGTTGTTTGCTTTATAGCTGCACCAACCGATGAACCGGTTGATGCGGTTGATGCGTACCTTCGTCTTCACCTTCTATCGGCCAGGCTCGTACAGCCACATGGAATAGATCTAACAGGGATATTCGGTCAACTTACAAACTGTGTTTGGACCAATCTCGGGCCATTCGAAGTGGAAGGTTTCAATGTTAAAAGGGCCCAGCTGCAAGCTGAAGGAATCAATATCCTCGTCCACGGGCTCGATAAATTTCCAAGAATGACTGACTACGTTATCCCCGCCGGGGTT
The DNA here is from genome assembly GCA_002724825.1 of Acidimicrobiaceae bacterium. Lineage (GTDB taxonomy): Bacteria > Actinomycetota > Acidimicrobiia > Acidimicrobiales > UBA8592 > UBA8592. The sequence goes on along the minus strand of PBPU01000032.1, from coordinate 30,399 downwards.
CGCATTGCCGATGCAAACCGGGTGAGGCTCGGAGCGCACCTTTCGGATGGGACCACTGTTATGCACGAAGGATTCTGTAATTTCAATGCAGGTACACTCGGAACATCAATGATCGAGGGGCGAATCTCAGCTGGTGTTGTAGTAGGTGACGGATCAGATATCGGCGGCGGCGCGTCAATAATGGGGACCCTATCTGGAGGAGGTTCTGAAGTAATTTCAATAGGTGAGAACTGCCTATTGGGCGCCGAAGCAGGTATCGGAATATCCCTCGGAAATAATTGCATAGTAGAAGCAGGGCTTTATGTTACTGCAGGCACACTGGTTTTGACCCCAGACGGTTCGGTAGTCAAGGGGTCAGAGTTATCAGGGCAGGATGACCTACTATTCCGCCGTAATTCGCAAACAGGTAAAGTCGAAGCAATTTACAGAGGCGAAAATTCCAGTTGGCAAGGTTTAAACGAAGAACTGCACAAAAACTAAGGTAGCCTCAGACCAGAGTCATGAAGCTACTTAACCAATTAGGATGGCGGCATTACGCATCGAAACAGTCAACAATGATTGACAAAGCAAGGTTGGGCCGTGTTCGTAGGGTTGACCGAGGCGAGGTCGACGTCCTCACAGAAGAAGGTGAGTTGCGCGTGGCTTCTGATAGCCAACGAACAACAATTGACTTAGCGCCGGCGACTGGAGATTGGATAACCGTTGTAGATGACCCCGATATTGGGTTCCGTATCGAAACAATTCTTCCACGCTATTCGTCAATATCAAGGAGGGACCCCGCTGAACAAGAAAAAGAACAAGTTCTTGTCTCGAATGCGGACTTTGTTGGGATCACCTGCTCTGTAGACCGTCCCGCCAACATCGCAAAAGTAGAAAGATTCCTAATCTTGGCTCAAAACAGTGATGCTGTCCCGCTCCTTCTCCTCACCAAAGTCGATCAAGGAATATCTGAAGACTGGAACCAGCTTCAGCAGGAAATTAAAGAAATTATTATCATTCACACTAGTTCCTTTACAGGTGCTGGAATTAATGAAGTGAGAGAACTTCTCTCACCAGACAAGACTTTAGTTTTATTAGGGGAGTCTGGAGTGGGAAAGTCGACACTCGTGAATGAACTGGTTGGAGAGACGATACAGCAGACAACTGAAGTTCGCAGTCGAGATAACAAAGGCCGCCATACGACTATTGCGCGTGAGCTAATGCTTATTCCAAGCGGTGGAATTCTGATCGATACGCCTGGGATTAGGGGTATAGGACTTTGGGATGCAAAAGAAGCTCTAAATAAAGTCTTCTTTGAGATAAGCGAAGTCGCTTCGTATTGCCGATTTTCTAATTGCACTCATCAGGTCGAACCTGATTGCGCAATATTGGCCGCAATTCAACAGAAAGAAATAGACCCGCAGCGTTTTGAGCGCTATCTCCGTCTGGTCGAAGAACTGGATGAGCAAGAAGAACGTCTGACTCTCCAACGACGGAAAGCCAAATAATAATATATTGATTTGAAGAATGAAGGTATAGGACTAAATGGACTTCTCATACACAAAGGATCAGACAGATTTCTGTGATGAAGTCCGAACTTGGCTTGAAGAACATATTCGAGGTGATTTCGTAAAGCTCCGCGGGAAAGGCCTAACCGGTCATGATGACGTTGATCCGGAACTTCAAATTGCTTGGGAAAGAGAACTTGCCACCGGTGGATGGTTAGGAATTGATTTTCCAAAATGGATAGGGGGAAGAGAGTGCTCACTTGTAGAACAGGTCCTCTTCCATAAAACATATGTAGAAGCCAAAGCGCCAGGAAGGATTCCGAATATGGGCGTCACTCTTCTTGGGCCGACTCTCCTTGCATTTGGCTCTATGGCGCAACAAGAGAGATTTATTCCGAAAATTCTTTCAGGAGACGAACTCTGGTGCCAAGGCTACAGTGAACCTGATGCTGGATCTGACCTCTCCAACATAAAAACGCGAGCAGACCTTGTTGATGGATACTGGGTAATTGACGGGCAGAAAGTATGGACATCCCTTGCTCAATATGCTGACTGGATATTCGTAGTTGCAAGAACCGAAGAGGGATCTGTTCGTCATGCCGGACTGTCCTACCTTCTTGTTCCAATGGAGCAGATAGAGATAACTGTCCGTCCCATTATCCAGCTAACTGGCGGTTCTGAGTTCAACGAGACATTTTTTGATAGTGCCAAAACTAAAGAAGAAAATGTAGTGGGGGGAAAAGGGAATGGCTGGAAAGTCGCTATGGGCACGTTAGCATTCGAACGCGGTGCATCAACTCTTGGACAGCAAACTAGCTTTCGCCAAGAATTAGACGAGCTCATCAATACTGCATCATTGACTGGAGCTTGGGAAAATGCTGTTCTTCGCCAGAAAGTGGTCGACCTATACATTGGATTGGAAGTTCTTAGGTTCAATCAGCTACGAATGCTTACAGCGTTAGTAGCAGATGGTGTTCCGGGTGCGGAGCAGAGCATAGGAAAATTATTTTGGGCTTCTTGGCATAGGAAACTTGGTGAATTATGGATGGAAGTTCGTGGAACATCAGGTATGGTCGCTGCGCCTGATGGGCATGGCGGCCACGAAGGCATTCCACTCATTCTTGATAAGGAACAGCGAACATTCCTATATAGTCGAGCTCACACAATCTATGGAGGAAGTAACCAAATTCAAAGGAATATCATTGGTGAGCGAGTTCTTGGCTTGCCTAAAGAACCACGATAGCAACCTAGGTTGATTTATTCTTAGAAGAAACTCTTTAGAGTTTATTTCCCCCCATCCTTTCCTGTACCGTAGAGAACAATCGAAAGGAATAACGATGGGCGAAGCTTATATTATTGATGCTGTTAGAACTCCTGTAGGTAGGCGGGGAGGTGGCCTCGCTGAAGAACATCCTGCTGATTTAGGAGCTCATGCGATAAAGGGACTAATTGATAGGGTCGGAATTGATCCGATGACAGTAGATGATGTGATTATGGGCTGTTTGGACAATATGGGTCCACAAGCAGGCGATATCGCACGAACAGCATGGTTAGCTGCAGGCATGCCAGAAGCTATTCCTGGTGTAACGGTTGATCGCCAGTGTGGGTCAGGTCAGCAAGCGGTTAGCTTCGCCGCCATGGGTGTGATGTCCGGAGTGCAAGATATCGTCATAGCAGGTGGGATGCAGAATATGAGCCTTATTCCTATAGGTTCTGCGATGGATGTTATGGGGCATGAATCAATTGGCCGTCCTGACATTGAAGATCCTTTTTCAACCTCAAAGGGCTGGGTAGAGCGTTATGGCACGCAAGAAGTTAGTCAGTTTAGGGGAGCCGAACTTATAGCTAAAAAATGGAATCTAGAGCGACAAGATCTCGAAGAATTTGCTCTTGAATCCCATGAGCGCGCTGCGCGTGCTCAAGACGAAGGCAGATTTGATAACGAGATTCTTCCATATGGTGATGTAGATCAAGATGAGGGTGTGCGAAGAGGGACAACGCTTGAGAAGATGGCGCAGCTCCCGACACTAGAAGAGGGCGGTGTAATTACCGCAGCTGTGGCTAGCCAAATTTCTGATGGGGCGGTTGCTTTGATGGTAGCGAGCGAGAAAGCGGTGAAGGAATATGGCTTGAAACCCAGAGCGCGTATTCACCACATAAGTGTCCGAGGAGATGACCCTATTTACATGCTTACTGGACCAATCCCAGCTACAGAATATGCATTGTCAAAGACAGGGATGACTATTGATGATTTTGACTTATTCGAATGCAATGAGGCTTTTGCTCCAGTTCCAATTGTCTGGATGCGCGAGCACAATGTTCCACACGAAAAAGTCAATGTTAACGGCGGGGCGATCGCTCTTGGCCACCCACTAGGCTGTACAGGCGGCCGGCTGATGACAACACTTCTAAATGAGCTCGAAAGGTCAGGTGGAAGATTCGGTTTGCAGACGATGTGTGAAGGTGGCGGTCAAGCCAACGTAACAATTCTTGAACGTCTTTCTTAAAGTTAAAGCACTCTACATTTCATAATTTAGGAACAATCTCGTTTACGAGGTTCCAATCGAATGCAGTTTGTGAATCTATGCTTTGTCCACTGAGCGCTAGAAAGGCTGTTCTCTGCGGCCCTATTCTGCGGGGGATGCTTACAGTTCCACCAGCCCCTGGAATTAATCCCATCTTTATCTCAGGAAGAGAAATTAATACCGTTTCGTCAGCGATGACCTTGTTACAAAATGCGGGTAATTCAATTCCTGCGCCCATACATTTTCCTTTTAAATGCGCACTCATTCGGTCATGAATTTTTGACATCCAAAAAGCAGGATTATTAACCATTCTGATGAGATGCGCATCCGAGGTGCTATCGAGAAGGCCAAATTCATTTAGGTCACCTCCTGTGCAGAAAGAATTTCCCTTTCCCTCTAGAAGTACCCGGTCGATACTTTTATCAGCAGCAGCCATCCGCAACTGTTCTACTAGTTCATCCCGCATAGCGCTCGAAAAAGCGTTGGCTCGATCCGGCCGATTTAATGAAATTCTCAACTCGGAACCGCTGCGCCTACTGAGAACAGTGGGTGCTGCATTGTCTTGGCCCAGAGTGTCCTTCCGCTTAGAGAGCCACTTTTGGAATTCTGGTCCACCTTGAAGGGCGGCATAAGCCATTGATTCAAAAAGTAGTCCTGTGTCAATATTTAAATATGTACGCTGGCGTAAAAGCTGTACGAGCATGATTGAAGAATGAGGGTTTCCTTCGACTGAATTTTTAATTCCTAAAACTGCTTCCTTTACGTTAGGAACTTTTACTGCAGCTACACTTTTCTCATTCGAACTAGTAAAGACAAGATCAAAAGCGCTAAGGGCCTCGTCAGAGATAGTTAACTCCTTCTCATCTAATATCGCAATCGTGACGAGATTTAACAGTTTTGAATACTCATAGAACTCTCGGGTTTTCTCCGGTGTTGCGCTTTTACAACTATCAGTAAGATGAATGCATAGGGTCCGTTGCTGTCTTTGGAAGATCTCTTCGGCGACGTAGGGGTTTCGAACGTAATCAAGTGCATCATCAAACTCCATTGTTTGAGAACTGGCCACATTAACCTTCGTTAATCGAGAATCCGCTTAGGTTCTCTCTGAGGACTCTTCTGAGAAGTTTCCCAGTTTCGTTATATGGAAGCTCATCCATTGTCACTACATGGTCGGGCGTTCGCGAAGACCGAAGCTGATCTTTGACAAATACTTTGACTTCGTCGACAGGTATATCACTGCCATCGGAGAGAACTATCACGGCAACTATAATTTCTCCCCATTGCGTGTCCGGCATTCCAATAGCTGCCGCATCTCTAATTTCTGGATGTGCGAGGAGAGCCTCCTCGATTTCTCCTGGGGAAATATTTTCTCCCCCTCGAATGATGATGTCGTCTATTCTGCCTTCGACGAAAAGGTATCCTTCCTCATCTAGGAAGCCTCCATCGTTCGTAGGGAACCATCCGTCATCAGTTAGCTTTGTTCCATGTCCAAGGTACTCTCCAGATACCTGTTCGCCCCTGACCCAAATTTCTCCAGATGTTCCGGCCTCAAGAACTTTTCCTTCTTCATCTCGGATGGAAACCTCAAGATTTGGTAGCGGCTTCCCTGCAGACGATAGCCGTCGCCGAATTGGCTCTTCTTGGCTTTCCAGAGCATTGCGGTGATCTTCAGGGCCAAGGACAGAAATTGTTGAACTTGTTTCTGTGAGACCATAAGCGTTAACGAAATTTGTATTTGGGAATAGGTGAAGAGCTTTTTCTATCACTGGACGTGGCATCTTACCTCCTCCATATGAGAGGGATCTCAGCGAATCTATTGATACGCCAGGACGTTTCTCTAGCTCATCAACGATTCGTGAAAGCATGGTCGGCACAACCATCGCATGTGTTACTGACTCTTTAATGGCGGTATCGACCCAACTTGCAGCATCAAAATTTGGAAGTTGCACAATTCGTCTACCTGCATAAACTGAGCTGCATAACGCAGCCATCCCCGCAACATGGTACGGGGGGACAGACACTAGTGTCGCTTCTTCATCTCCAGCACCCATGAACTCGACTGATCCCAAAATGTATGAAACCAGATGTGAGTGGCGAAGTACTGCTGCTTTTGGAGCCCCAGTAGTACCGGAGGTAAATAGCAAGATTGCTATTTCATCTGGGTCCATGCCCCAATCAGCATCGGGAAGTTCACCATTACGTGTTTGAAGAAGGAAATCTTCACGTTCTATCGCTTCGAATTCGGGTACTCCCTCTAAGGCATCTTTCATAGAAATATTCGCTACCCCAATAGCCGGAGCAATTTCACTTCCAAGTTCACGTATCTCTTCTCCAGTCAGCCTGTAATTAAGAGGAACAAACGGCAATCCTGCCCATGCTGACCCGAAAAGCGCTGTGGGTAAAGCAATGCTAGACGTATCAAGGAATGCTATTTTCTCCGCTGAACTATTACGAAAAAACTGGGCTGCTCTTCCAGAGTTTTCATACAGGGTCGTATAAGACACCCCTGAGCCATCTTTGCTGCCAATAGCCACTCGGTCTCCAAAAGCGCTTGAAGCCATTTCGAGCAGCATCATGAGATTCATAATTTGGTCCTTCGACTAGTCAGAAGCAGGTAGCGGCTTGCTTTCTTTAATTTCTAGTAAGGTGTCTCCGATTCCCAAGGAACCAGCACCAGGCTTAGTGCAGAGTAATTCAAGTGTCTCTTCGGGGTCTACATACCGCTTCCCCATTAGTGTTCCGCCATCCGCACCTTCTGCGGGGGTTCCACCTTCTACTTCCGAATTTGTGGGCTCGGTCATGGGGGCGCCTCCACACCGTATATCGATGTCTTCAGCAGGGGCTTTCACTGCTATGACCTCGGTGTCGCAGACGGCGCTTTTAAGGCGACTTCCTGCTCGTAGCTCCATATTGTTTCTCCTTTGAACTTATAATTACAATCATTTCCTATTATTAAGACCATTGCCAATATCAACGCTTCCTCTACGGTATGAGTAATGGACAACGCAATTCTGAATGACCCGTTTCTTTTAGCAAAGAAACACTTACTCGAACTTACACGGGGACTCCCATCGGGGACAGTCCCAATATCAGTAATACAAGATTTATCGTCTATATACCCGAACTGGCCCGTATGGCCTGATTTAGCTCTTTCCGACCTAATAGGCCCACCAAATGTAAGGCTAAAAGAGGTTGATCTCCGCTGGCTCCACCGTTTTAGAACGACAATTGCCCTTTTAGGCTGGCTATCAGCGCAACTAGGCGGCCCAAAGGGGGGGCCAAGCGCATTGTCATTAATAGTCGAACGAGCGCCAATATTAGGCCACCGTGGTTGGGGGAAAGTTTCCGCAGGCGGCTCTTGCCGCATTCTTACAACAGCAGACGGTCAAATAGCGGCAAACTTACCCAGAGTCGAAGATCAATTAAGTGTCGCAGCTTGGTTAGATGCTCCAATAGAGGGGACCGACTGGGCCTCTATTGAGAGAGCAGTCCAACAAGTAACCTCGTTAGAACTTCTCAGCAGGGCAAAATTGCTAGGAATGCCAATATCTATAGTGGGGGAGATAAAGGCCCCATCAGGGTTTGAATACAATATTGGAAAAGAAATACAACTCAAGAGGAGGCCGAAGGTAGTCGACTTATCGAGCATGTGGGCCGGTCCTCTGTGTAGCTGGTACCTCATGCGATGCGGTGCGGAAGTAACAAAAATCGAATCTATATTACGGCCAGAAAAGCAGCGGAATCAGCCTGACATCTTCTATCAACGTTTAAATCAGGGTAAAGAAATAATTCCTCTTGACTTTAGTAGCTCCAGAGAGGTCAAGCGATTACGAAATATTATTCGAAGATCAGACATAATAATTGAAGGATCTCGTCCCCGAGCTCTTGAGCATTTAGGTATAGAGGCGAAAGAAGAAGTCGAAAGAGGAGCAATATGGTGCTCGATTACGGGATATGGACGCCGAAAAAATCCGCATCGAGTTGGGTTCGGTGACGATGCAGCTGCCGGGGCTAATCTTCTGGCCGAAGTTAACGGCTCTCTCTGGTTCATGGGCGATGCGATTGCTGACCCTATTACTGGAGCTACAGCTGCGACGTTAGTTCTGGGCTACTGGCTTGGCTGCTCTAGTGCATTGCTAGATCTAGGCTTATCGCCCACTGCTGCACTGTATTCTCAAGGCCTATTGTCTCGAGCTAGCAGTTTCTAGTTGCACTGGAAGAACTTTCAGATTAATTAAGTTTTGGATCGTCAGGATAATTCGCTAACCAAGCCATCGGTCCTTTCTGCCTTCGAAGGACTAGCGACCATAATTCATGATAATTTGAACTAAACACGTCAAACGGATCTGCTTCAACTACAAACCAAGCGTCTGCTGCAAGCTCTGAATCAAGCTGCATCGAACTCCACCCAGAGTATCCAGAAAAAATCTTCATCTCCGTAAGCGATTCCGGCAACATATCCGGATCTGAACCTAAATCAATAATTCCTACATTCGAGAAAATGAAGTGGTGGGGTTCGCTAGTTTCTCCTATAAACCTTCCAAGCGCTAGACAAGAATTCGGCTCAACTGGACCTCCAACGAATACCTCTGGAATGGAATTAGTTTTGGAGCTCCATTCTGGGAAAAGTTCTTCGCTGGCCGTTTCCGTTGCCTGATTGAGAACTAGCCCAATCGCCCCGGAACGTGTGTGCTCGATCATCAGAATCACAGACCTTTTAAAATTTCGATCGCCCATAAGCGGACTTGCGATAAGGAGTTTTCCTGCAGTGCTCAGAGGAGTGACTCCATTAGATAATCAAGACTGTTCGTTAATGCTTTTATATCGACGGGTTCAATAGCTGGAAACGTAGCGACTCGAATCTGATTACGCCCAATTTTCCTATAGCCCCCAATATCCAAAATCCCGTTCTCTCTGCAAGCTGTGACCAAGGTATCGGCAGATACCCTTTCATCAATATCTATTGTGACTACCACTGGGCTTCGTAAACTCTTGCTGCTTACAAAGGGCTCAGCATACTCATGGCTTTCAGCCCATTTGTACAGATGGGTAGAAGACTCATGACAACGTCCGCTAGCCCATTCGAGGCCACCTTGTTCGTTCATCCATTCGACTTGATGAACTGTAAGGTAAATCGTAGAAAGTGCCGGAGTATTATATGTCTGATTCTTTCTGCTGTTCTCCAAAGCAATTTTTAAATCAAGTCCAGCGGGAACCCAACGGCCAGTATTTGAAATTTCTTCAATGCGGTCGATGCAAGCTGGTGAGCAAGCAGCAATCCATAGCCCACCATCACTAGCAAAGCTTTTTTGCGGAGAGAAATAGTAACAATCAACTTCTTCTGGGTCCCAAGGCATTCCCCCTGCAGCCGAAGTAGCATCTACAGCCACAATAGCTTTTTCCACTGTCACCCCTTCTGGTCTTATCAATGGAATAGTGACCCCAGTTGAAGTCTCATTCTGTGTCAAAGCGTAGAAGTCAACGTTCGATGGTGATGGAGAAGGTGCAGATCCAAATTCAGAAGTCAAAATCTCCGGATCACTCAAGTGCGGAGCACTCAGAGCAGCCTGAGAGAATTTTGAAGAAAATTCGCCAAATACCAGATGTTGGCTTTTCTCCCGAATCAGTCCGAAGGTCGCAGCATCCCAAAACAGAGTAGCTCCACCATTTCCCAAGAGTATTTCCCAGTCATCAGGTATCTGAAATAAGGCGGCCATCCCTTCTTGGAGTCTCTGGACCATCCCTTTGACAGGGCCTTGGCGATGGCTTGTTCCGAGATAACTCTGTGAGATTTCCGCTAGCGAGCTTACTGCTTCTTTCCTAACTAAAGATGGCCCGCTCCCAAATCTCCCATCGTTGGGGAGAAGTTCTGCAGGTACTCTGATTGATTCGGTTCTTGCCATAACAAAAATCTACTCTGCTTCCCTAGGCAGGTGGCGAAGTGAAAGAGGAAAAACAACAAAACTTCTTTCAAAACAATGAAATGATCTGCATTCGTCCTGAAGATATACCAAGATAGTGAAACTGAACTTAACGGAGGAAAATTGTCTGATCGATCTCGTGTATCAACACGTGTTGGGGCTATATCGCCATCTGCCACGCTCGCTGTTACAAATAAAGCAAAAGAACTGAAGTCGGCTGGTGCTCCGGTAATAGGGTTCGGTGCTGGAGAGCCAGACTTCCCAACGCCAGAACACATTGTGGAGGCAGCAAAAGAAGCAATTTCTGACCCTGTTAATCACCGGTATAGCCCTGCCGGCGGTTTGCCAGAGTTTAAAGAAGCGCTAGCTGAAAAAACTGAACGTGACTCAGGTTTGATAGTTGCACCGGACCAAGTGGTAGTCACTAATGGAGGAAAGCATGCCGTGTATAACTGTATGCAAGTCCTCCTTGATGCAGGAGATGAAGTTCTACTTCCCTCTCCATATTGGACAACTTATCCAGAGCCAATAGCTCTCGCCGGTGCGGTGACGAAAGTTATTCACACTTCTGCAGAATCTGGATTTCGTGTATCAGTGGATCAACTTGAAGCAGCAAAAACAGATAGGACGAAAGCCTTAATCTTTTGTTCTCCGTCAAATCCGACTGGGGTAGTTTATCCAAAGGATGAAGTAGAGGAAATCGGCAGGTGGGCTTCAGATAATGGTATTTGGGTTATCACCGATGAAATTTATGAGCATTTGGTCTACGGAGAAAGCAAACACTTTTCAATGCCTACTCTTGTTCCTGAAATTCAGGATCGATGCGTGGTTCTTAATGGAGTAGCTAAGACTTATGCTATGACGGGTTGGCGAGTTGGCTGGATAATTGCGCCTCCTGACATTGCTAAAGCAGCTTCAACACTGCAGTCGCACCAAACTTCAAACGTTTCAAATGTTTCGCAGCGCGCTGCGCTCGCAGCAGTTTCTGGTCCTCTCGATGATGTAGCGAGAATGCGAGAAGCATTCGATAGGCGCCGCCAAGTGGTATTTACAATGCTTTCCGAAACTCAAGGGGTTTCTCTTCTTGAACCTCAAGGGGCGTTCTACGCCTTTCCGAGTTTTGAAGGTGTTCTGGGTCGGTCGTTGCGGGGTCGGACTCCTGAGACAACTCTTGAGCTTGCCGAGATACTTTTGGAGGAGGTGCATGTGGCTCTAGTTCCCGGAGAAGCGTTTGGAGCTCCGGGTTACGCGAGGATCTCATTTGCTCTTGGAGATGAGGAGCTTGAGGAAGGGATCCAAAGAGTTATGGACCTTTTCCAAAGCTAGTTGAGATGCAGTCTTCCAAAAGACTTCCCTACGGCAGTTGGCCTTCCCCTATATCCGCTCATTCCCTAGTCGAAGGTGTCTCGACCGCTATTGATATTTTTGTTGATGGAGAAGATGTGTGGTGGTCAGAATCAAGGCCGGACGAAGGTGGTCGGATCGCGATTATGCTTCGCCCTAAAAACGGGCGGCCTTATGAAGTTACCCCTCCTGATGCAAATGTCCGCTCAAGAGTTCATGAATATGGAGGTGGTGCATGGTTTGTCGCTAATGCCTTTCTCTATTACGTTGAATTCCGAGATCAACGTATCCGACGAATTTCTTCGGAAGGGAAGATCGAGGTCCTGACCCCTGAGCCACCTGAGCATCAATCATGGAGATTCGCTGATGGACGGATAATGCACGATGGTGCTTCCATAGTGTGCATCCGAGAAGTTCACTTCCATTTCGATGATGGGGTAGTGGTAGAGCCAGATAATCAAATTGTTTCAATAGCGACCGATGGCAGTTTTGGAATAAGGGAATTAGTTGTTGGAGCTGACTTCTATGCGTTTCCTCGTCCTTCGCCGGATGGAGAATTTCTCGCATGGGTGCAATGGATTCATCCATCTATGCCATGGTACGGAACTGAATTGTGGGTTGGCCGACTAGAAGATGGAGATGTAACGAACGCAAAGAAGGTTGAGGGTGGGGTAGATGAATCTATCTTGCAACCTGAATGGTCGCATGACACTAATCTCTTTTTTTTGAGTGACCGGTCAGGGTGGTCAAACCTGTATCGGTTTAGTCCTGAGGGGAGTGTTCTTGAATACGGCGGCGATTTTGATATAGCTGGCCCCTTATGGGCCCTTGGACAATCGAGGTATGTGATTACCGATGCCGAAGAAATTTTTCTCGCTGCCCGCAATACTCAGGGTGATTTATTGATTAGCAAAACAGTAGACACAGTCGTTCATAGCTCGGCGACCATCCATACGGTTAGATGTTCATCATCCGGCTCTCCAATAATTTTGGCCTCAACTCACCAATCTGGCCCCACAATTATTCAAGCAGCGCCGCAAAAAGAAATAATTCACCATCCAAAATCTCACGAATTACATGAGGAGTTTTTGCCGACTCCGGCACTCCATGTGTTTCCTACCTCTGATGAGGGAGAGGCATACGCTCTCTACTATCCTCCTGCCCACCCTGAGTATGCCGGTACAGACAACGAAGCCCCTCCTCTTCTTGTCCTAGCGCACGGGGGACCTACAGGATCGGCGCGGAACGAATTGCAATTAGGCTTACGGTACTGGACTAGTCGTGGATGGGCGGTTGTTGATGTAAATTACCGAGGGAGCACCGGGTTTGGTCGCAGCTATATGGAAGAATTGGATGGGGAATGGGGCATAAAAGATGTTCAAGATTGCGTTGACGCAGCAGAGTACTTCGTTACAGAAGCGCTTGCTGACCCAAATCGGCTAGCCATTAAAGGAGGAAGTGCAGGAGGGTTTACCGTCCTCGCAGCTCTAGCATTTCACTCAACTTTCTCTGCAGGGGCTAGTAGGTATGGTGTTGCTGACCTTGAAACCCTTGCACTTGACACGCATAAATTTGAGTCTCGATATCTTGACCGATTGATAGGCCCATACCCAGATGAGCGAAGTACTTACGTTGCACGTTCTCCAATTCACCATTCAGAAAAATTCACCCGTCCGATGATCATTCTCCAAGGAACGGACGATGCCGTGGTTCCTCAGAATCAGGCGGACCATATCGTCTCGGCATTAAAAGAAAAAAATATACCATATTCGTATCTTCTCTTTGATGGAGAGGGCCATGGATTTAGGAAGGCCGAAAATATTGTGGCTGCTCTGGAGGCTGAGTACTCATTCTTTTCCCAAATTTTCGGTTTTACACCTGCTGATGACATAGAGCCAGTTGAAATAGTAAGGGGTTCATAGGGCTATATTGAGCTACTTAGCAACTGATAGTTGCCTGCTCATTCCTAGAAGCGTTCCATCTTGAAGCCATATTTGCCCGTCTTCTTCAAGGTATCCATGGGAGATATGGCGGGTTGCGAATCTTACGAGTACCCATTCGGCTGATGGCCAATCGACAGTGCTGACCTCTGCCCTAATATGAACAGTTAAGTCAACCGTGGGAACAAATTGTATTTGGGGGGACATAGCAAAAATAGGTGGAGGTAGAGCATCCGAAATCGCAACTATCAAAGGAGTTCCTGTGAGTGTAGGTTCCACAGGGCGTATCCACCATGAAAGCTCTGCTTCTTGCCTCTGTTGTCCGATGGTGTCCCGAGTTAATTTTGCACCCATGGCAGATCTCGTTTCCCACTGCTCACGAAGTCGAATTGGGTGCTCGATGATTTTATCGATAGGAGTGCATTCATCTGGAGAAGGGACTTCAGGAATTTTCAATTGAGGCTTAGGAGGACTTTCCCCTGCAGCTCCCCATACGCCGGTTGCCAGTAATAAAGTTCTGTCATTCTGGATTAGTTCGAGTCTGAGAAAATCGATAAGCCTGCCACTGCGGACTGTCTTCACGGAGATCTTAGCTTCCCCCAATTTTGGGGGTAAGAGGAAATGGGTTGTCAGGCTTCTTAGTTGTCGCTCTGGAGAATTGAGGTGGAGGTTGCCGGCATTTGCAAATAATGCTGCTAGGTAACCTCCATTAGGGCCTGCGACTATCCAGTACTTGTCATGAATCGTTACGCTGTATTCTCCAGTAGTAATTTGTTCAAGCGCTATGTGATCTTGAAATGACATTATTAGTGCAGTTTCCTTTGCTTTCTGTTTCAAGCATTGGGTGAAACTAAGTTCTTCCCATTTAGGTACATGATTTTTTTAATTTCTTGTTCATTGAAACCCTGTAGGTCGTGGATGAATTCGGTAGGTTCAGCTAGTCCTTCAGCATGGGGGAAGTCAGACCCGAAGAGAATGTGATCTACGCCCAAGAGATCTCGAAGGTCTAGAAGGTCGTCTTCATAGTAAGGAGCTACCCAGATATGGTTTCGAAATAGCTCAACAGGGTCAGAAGGGAATGCATAACTTGCTTGCTTGTAAGCTTTTTCTAAGCGCTTCACTAGCCCGCTCACCCAATCTGAGCCATTCTCTATAGTGCAGACACGTATGTTGGGAAATCTGTTAAATAACCCACCGCCAATTAGTGCTGCTACTGTATCTGCGATATTGGAGTAGTTGAGCAATCTTTTAAGAGGATCGTATCGGAATGCTTCAAACTCTGTGGTCAGTCCCCAGTGGGCAAACATAAAGTCGTATGCAGCATCTCCCGCATGAAAGGCCACAGTTAGTCCTGAATCGTTGACTTGTTCCCAAAATGGATCAAATACTTTGTCGGCGGGACTCTTTTTCCCATCGTGGGTTGTTACGGCAGAAGCTCGCAGATTGATCAGCCGAGCATCATTTTCTATGGCAAATTCTAGTTCTCTGATGGCGTTGTCTACATTTGCGAGCGTGATATAGGGGGCGGCGAAGAGTCGCTCTTTGTAATTGAATCCCCAATCTTCTAGGAGCCATCTATTGAATGCTGTAAAGGCTGCTGCTAATGCGGGGATATCGTTTTCGAGAGCAGATTCCATCCCAACCCCTAATGTGGGGAAGAGAAAACATCCCTCTATTCCTTGCTCGTCAAGTTTCCTGATCTTAGCGTCTTTATCTCGGTATTCAGGTCGTTCAGCAATGGGTTCTAGGTCTCCAAATGCGTCACGAATATCTGAGACCGATACTCTGCCTCGAAAGTAAGCGTCTAGACATCCTGGCTGGGCGATTGGATCAAACGTCGGATTTGGAATGAAGCGATTAATTTTTCCTCCAACCAAAAGTCTTCTTTTGCCGTTTATCTCTGACCATTGGATCCCGCGACTTTTTAACTGAGGGTCCATATAGCGAGTGAATGCATCTTCGGCCTCGTAATATTGATGATCACAATCGAACGCACTGAAATTCAAGTCAGCCACACCGCTATCCTTTGCTGTAAATAGTGCTGGTGAAGAAATCACCAGATATACCAAATACTTATTGTAAGTACATATAGGTAAATTGTTGCCCTTATTAGTGCAAGACCTTCTAGATTAGAATGATGGCACGTGTCTTAATAACTGAGAAAATCGCTGACGCTGGAATCGAGCGGCTACGTGAAGCAGGTCATGATGTTGATGTAAAGCTCAATTTATCTGAAGAGGACCTGTTAGCTGAAGTTAGGGATGCTGACGCTGTGATTATTCGCTCGGCGACAACTATCACGAAGGAAGTTATCAAGAACGGTGAGAAGTTGTTGGTAATTGGTAGAGCCGGAATTGGTCTTGACAACGTAGACGTTAATGCGGCTACCGAGCAAGGAGTTATGGTTGTCAATGCTCCAAAGTCAAATATCCTTTCAGCGGCAGAACACACAATTGCTTTGATACTTGCCCAAGCGCGTAATATTCCGCAAGCAAATTCTGCGTTGAAGAGTGGAAGATGGGAGCGTAATGAATGGACGGGCGTCGAACTTGCGGATAAAACTCTCGGTATTATAGGCCTCGGAAGAATTGGTAAATTGGTGGCTCAGCGTGCACTTGCTTTCGGGATGAATCTTGTTGCATATGACCCATTCGTTGCTACCGAGAGGGCCCGTCAATTGTCAGTCCAACTAATGTCCTTAGAGGAGCTGATACAAGTTTCGGATTTCTTAACAATCCATGTAGCAAAAACACCGGAGACAGAAAATCTTATTAACGCAGAGCTGCTTTCCCTTGCGAAGCCCTCTCTAAGGATAATTAATGTTGCTAGAGGTGGAATCGTTAACGAGGTTGACTTGGCTGAAGCGGTTACAACGGGAAACATTGCTGGGGCGGCGATCGACGTATTCGAGAATGAACCGGTCACTGAATCTCCGCTCTTCTCTCTGCCACAAATAGTGGTAACTCCGCATCTTGGAGCTAGCACTACCGAGGCGCAGGACAAAGCTGGAGAGTCAATTGCTGAACAGGTAGAGCTAGCTCTTCTTGGCGATTTTGTTCCTCATGCCGTCAACGTGGCAGCAACCGAAGCTGCTGAAACCGTTCGTCCCTTCCTTCCTCTAGCAGAACAGCTTGGGGCAATATTCTCTGGGCTTTTGAATGAACTCCCTGAGATAGTCGAAATAGAATTCGCAGGGGAAATCGGAGGATACGATAACAAAATTACAGAACTCTCTGCGGTTAAAGGACTTCTTGCGGGAATTGTCGATCAGCCCATTTCTTATGTGAATGCTATCGGTGTCGCAAAAGACCATGGCGTTCAGATACGTTCGACAACCACTACTTCATCCGCTGATTACGTCAACACGGTCACTATTCGAGGAGGCGGCCATGCGATAGCAGGAACGCTTGTGGGTTTAAAGGGCGAAGCTCGGATAGTAATGGTTGATGATCACACAGTTGATATGCCGCCAAGCACGCATATGGTTATTCTTCGAAATGATGATCGGCCAGGGGTGATAGGGAAAGTAGGAACTATTTTGGGTGAAGAGAAAATTAATATTGTTGATATGAACGTCGGCCGAAGTAAGGATGGCCTCGGGGCGTTAATGGTAATTTCAACACAAGATGAAGTCCCAAATGATATTGCTGAACTACTTATGCAAACGGATGGAGTAACGAGGTGCTCGGTTCTGAACTTGTAATCCCAGTTTTCGTTTACCGTTGAGCGGGACGGTACCCATCCGATTCAGCATCCTCCGATGAGGTATAGCACCTGTCAGGGATTGTGCGTTCGTAAGCGTTACCTCCGGGCACATGGTATAGGCCACTGCCGTCTTTGGCCTTGACCGGATGTGAAGCAGGGCAGTCGCCACTAGCATCGCACGTCAACCAATTTCGCGGCTCCAGAGGACTTCCATCAGTCGGCTCGGTCAACGTAGTATCAGCAGGTTCCTCGGAATCAGTTAGGTTTATAGGAGGCCAGCTAAAGTCACCTTCATCTTCGTCTTGATCCCCCTCAGCAGCTCGGCTTCGCAATCGCGCCACGATAAAGGCAATTACGGCTGCTATAGCTGCGAATTTAATAAGTTTGCGAAGTATTTTCATATCATTCTGACTTTATAGGGTTCTGGGCTCAATGCGACAGGTCGAATAGCCGTTAAAATGGCATTCCAACCCTTGAACCCCATTTTACCGATGGGGTAGAGAAGGCGCCACCTCGGTGGCGCCTTCTCTTTTAAGTTCTTCTAATCAATAGGGACTACTGATGTAGTTTCAAGCCCGTCAAGTAAGTTCGATTGGAGTTGTCCCCAACTCATAGTCCAAAGAACATCGTTAATTATGAGGCTTCGTTGGATCTGCAAATTCCAATCGAAAGGCTGTACCCAGCATTCTTCAATACGGTCACCATCTACAGCTCCAATTTCTAGAAGAACTGTACTGATTTCTTCACTTTCTCGACCGAACCAATTATCTAGTTCAGATAGCGGAATTGATTCGCACCAAGAGTCCTCCCCATAGCCTCCAGTGTCGGTAGCGCTGCAGAGTTGGTAGTAGCTGCCAGCATTTTCGATCCAGAATTCGATTTCTGTTCCTTCAAATTCGTTAGCTGTGAGTTCACGGCAGTCACTTACTGGCTCCGTCGATTCGGTTTCATGGGTGATTTCACCTACATATGAAATCTTTCCTTCGCCTACCTCAAGGAGCACAGCTCCGTTAAAGTTTCCTGACCAGCTTTGTACGGGAAGTATTATTGTCTGCCCGTAAATCTGGAAGGCCCGGTGGTCCGATTCAGCTGGTGAATTAGCGTCATTCATTGTCCATGTTGCCGTTTCGCGGGGGTCTGTCTTATCAGAAACGTCAAANAAGCTGACCTTGAGGCCTAGGACTCTNCCTTCATCNGTTGCGTTCTGTCCAATGCCTATCACGNAGTTTTCATCAATTGGATGTAGGTAAGTTGAAAATCCTGGAATCTTTAACTCTCCGACTACCTCGGGGTTAGTGGGNTCGCTTAGGTCNAAGACATAGAAAGGGTCGATTTGTCGGAAAGTAACGGCAAAACCAATNTCGTCTAAAAGGCGAGCAGAGTAGAGTGACTCTCCTTTCCCGAGCCCACCGACTTGCCCGACCTTCTCTAGAACACTTTCTTGTTCTTCAAGGACAACNAATTGGCTTTCGCTAAGGTTGCGTTCATCCCACGGTGACCCAGTGGTGGTAATAATACGAAGGTATCCGTCATGCTCATCCATGGAGAACTGGTTTAATAATGTTCCTTGNACTATTCCCGAGGCTGCATATTGTGCCGGAGCTTCAGTGCTGATACTAAAGGCATGAATATCTGTTGAATATGATTCAGACCATTCATNNAAGTCTTCTTCGGAGATTTCGGCTTCCACCCATTTGGTAGTAGCAACATAGAAACGGTCTAGCGAAGAGTAGACGGTTTGGCCACTTGCAAGGACGCCGACGCCGCTGCCTTCCGTTAATCCATCTTCAATATTGAAACTCAAAACAGATACGACATCAAAGCCCGAAAAGCTCTCTGGACGGTGTAGATCTTCACACGCTAGAAGAGACCCAGTNGAGGAGGTCTCTCCTTTCGTAAGGACAAANCGAGGAGTCCAGTCCTCNATGGTTGTTTCGTCGATGAGTTCTCTGTTGAATCTCGTGGCTCTATCTTCTGATCCCGGTGAACTTGGGTAAACCCACTCGAGCTGGTTCGGGGCGCTGTTAATNGCCATCCGAACCGTNTTCCCAACTAATCGTGCGCTCAGGTANTGTCCTTCTATCTTCATTTCACTAACAATCTGTAGGTTGTATGGGTCTGATAGATCTATTTCGATTACATGCGCCATTGGAGTATAGAAGCCTGGCATCACAGACATCTCNGCCATGTCTTCGTCCTCGCTAAGTGAGGACTCCATGATACCGACNTCATGNCCTTCGCCGTTGGTGAATAGAAGAGCCCGATTNCCNGATATAAATAGTTCATGACCCCACCCAGCAGTGATTTCTATCTGATCGGTTTTCGTTCCTTGTGATCCGTCAATCGCGATGTGGGANAGGACACCATTGTTAACTATCAAAATACGATTTCCGTCTGTTTTNATTATGTCGGGCTCGTCNACGCCTATTTCTTGGACATTAGTACCGGTATAGGAATNCTCGGTTGACCCACTTTCACCAGAGAAACTGCTGCCAGCATCTGACCCAGATGTTGATTCAGGTTCAGCGCTTGCGACATCNATTGCTTCCATATCAATTTCGACCCGAGGAAGCTCTGGCATTCCCCAGAATGGCCCGCCTTGATAATTCAGGCCGTAAGGACCTACGCGNTCCCTTGCTTCTTCTTTTAAATGAGANAGNAGTTCATCACAGTCAGAAAANGGGACAAGNCTTGTNACAAGCTCGATNTTNTCAGGGCCAAGATCAATTGGNGACCCTGACGACTCAAGCTGTTCAGAATCAGAGCACGCACCTACAATCATTCCAANAGATAACACGATTGGCACAAANTATTTNTTCATNTTCCCCTCATTTACTTTTGCTTATGTATCTCTGACGTTNAGAGATTAATTNNAGTTCCCGANTTGNCTCTTTTTATTTTTGGGAAGGGAGCCANGCCATTCGATTTTCTTCAAANGNGCTTATTGACTCTTCGTTATTGAGAGTAATACTGATATCGTCNAGACCGTTCAGTANCCTATGTTGGATAGGTTTATCAAGTGGGAATTTAATCTCCAAGTCGATTTCTGGGACCTCAACAAGCCTCCGTTCGACATCAATGACGAATTCGAGAAGTGGTTGTTGTTGGACTTCGACTAGAAGGCGGTTCCCAATTTCAGGATCGACCTCAACTGGAACTAATCCGTTTTTCGTAGAGTTATTTTTAAAAATAGGCCCAAATCTGGAAGATATCACTGCTTGAAAGCCAGCTTGTTGGATCGCCCAGACNGCATGCTCACGGGAGGANCCTGTTCCAAAATTGGGTCCAGCGATAAGGATCGAAGCTGCAGAATANGCTTCGTCATTTAGGATGAAATCAGGATCATCCTTCCATTCTGAAAAAAGTCCTTTCTCAAACCCTGTGCGTTCGACCCGCTTCAACCAGTCGCTTGGAATTATTTGATCGGTATCAACGTCAGAACGATCTAANGGAACCGCNGTCCCCTGAATAATATGTACAGCTTCCATTACAGATCCTCCGGAGTTGCAAAATGTCCGGCCAGGGCGGTAGCAGCAGCAACACGGGGAGATACAAGGTGGGTCCGACCGCCGCGCCCTTGGCGCCCTTCGAAGTTCCTATTGCTCGTACTTGCAGACCTCTCTCGGGGGCTTAGCTTGTCTGGGTTCATGGCTAGACACATGGAGCATCCAGGTTCTCTCCAATCAAATCCCGCACTTTTGAATATTTCATCTAAGCCTTCGTNTTCAGCCTGTTGTTTAACNAATCCAGATCCAGGGACAACCAATGTTCTCACACCAGCGGANACTTTTTNCCCCTCAATAACCGCAGCAGCAGCCCTCAAATCTTCGATGCGACTATTTGTGCAGCTGCCGATGAATACGGTATCAACTGGAACAGAAGTCATTGGGGCATCTGCTTCTAAACCCATATATTCAAGTGCTCGTTCAGCAGCTTCGCGATCAGCAACATCTTCAAAGCTCATAGGATTAGGAATAGTTCCGTTAACAGGTATGACTTGACCTGGATTGGTTCCCCAAGTTACCTGAGGGGTGATGTCATTCCCATTTAGAACTATTTCTCGATCAAACACAGCGTCATGATCAGAATGAAGATTCTGCCATTCTTTTACAGCATTTTCCCAGAGGTCGCCTGTAGGTGAATTCGTTCTTCCCTTTAGGTATTCAAAAGTAACTTCATCGGGAGCAATTAATCCGGCTTTTGCTCCGAATTCGATTGACATATTGCATACCGTCATACGGCCTTCCATCGAAAGTGCTTCTATAACTGGGCCGCGAAATTCAGCTATTGCTCCAATTCCTCCACCCGTACCAACAGCGCCAAGGACAGCCAGTACGACATCTTTCGCCGAAGACTCAGCGGGGAGTTCTCCCTTGATAGTTATAGCCATTGTTTCTTGAAGAGGCTGAGGAAGTGTTTGTGTCGCTAAGACATGCTCAACTTCACTTGTTCCGATGCCAAATGCTAGAGCTCCGAAAGCACCATGAGTAGAAGTGTGGCTGTCTCCACACACAACAGTCATACCAGGCTGTGTCAGTCCTAGTTCAGGGCCTATTACATGGACAATTCCTTGATTAGGGTGCCCCATAGGGAAGTGAGTAAATCCAAACTCCTTCGCATTCGACCGAAGTGTTTCGATTTGCTTCAAACTAATTTCATCCTCTATGGGTTTGTCAATATTTTCTGTAGGGACGTTATGGTCTTCTGTCGAGATCGTTAAGTCTGGCCTTCTCACTTTTCTGCCGCTGATTCGGAGTCCGTCAAAAGCTTGAGGCGATGTAACTTCATGAACAAGATGGAGGTCGATATACAAAAGGTCAGGCTCACCGCTTCCAGAATGAACCAAATGACTATCCCATATTTTTTGGCTTAATGTCTTTCCCATAACTCCCCTATGTCCTTGGGGTAGTTTACCCAATCTCGCTCGGATGCCTATCCGCTAGTCTCAAGAGATAGTGGAGAATTCTCATCAGAAGTAGATTCAGAGCTTTCACAATTAAGAATAGCTAGCGAGCCGAAATCTAAAGTTGGGAGTTCGTCCGCTCGAGCCCATAGTTGATTTAGAGGGGAAGAAGGGTCCCTAAAAGCTATCCATGTTCCAGCAGCGTTTTTGCCTTCAAGAAAAGCCTGTGATGGCGGCTCGATCTCGTTGATGGGAATTGAGTCGCCAGCACATGCATAGACGTTGACGGAGGTTATTTCCTCTACCTGAGATGGAAGGACAGTCGGGGCCCTGTCTTCTTCATCAAACTTTTCAAAAAGATAAACTGCAAGAAGTACAACCCCACCGAGAATAAGAAGAGATACGAGGCTTCCGACAATGACTCGTGGCCAGTCTGTTCCCAGGTAGTAGTCGTTTGGGTGGTAGTACCCTTGTGGTGCTCTGCGGTTCCGAGGTCGTGGAGGGGGGGTGGAAGCGGTTTGAGGAGTTGATGGAGTTGGAGATATTTTTTGCTCGGAAATAGGAGGTAAAAGGCTTTCTGGTTTCTCCTGAGGGGAAAGAAAGTCAAGATCGAGTTCTTCCGGTTTGTGGTCAGAAATTTCTGGGAAAAGATCATTGTGGTTACCGGCGTCGCCGCTCTCTTCAGTTCTATCCGAGTCCATATGTTAAGTCTTGCCGAAAAACATCACCATGTGATACATATCTTTCCTAATTGGTATGCCCATGGCTAAAAATCGATGGATAGGTATTAGTCGATAGACACGATCTCAACTTCGAGGGTTCCTCCAGGAGCTTCATAGGTAACTGTTTCACCAATTCTTGCGCCGATTAAAGCCTCACCCAATGGAGAGGTCGGTGAGATCACTTCTACGTCTTCTAGACGTTCCTCGATAGAGCCTATTAAATATCTCTCAGAGTCTTCATCACCGGCGTAGCAAATGGAGATGATAGATCCCGCTCGAACTGTGTCCCCACCTGAGACCTCATCGACAATTTCAGCATTTTCTAGAATAGATGCCAAATGAGCTATCCTGCCTTCCATCTTTCCCTGCTCTTCCTTCGCTGCGTGATAATCGCCGTTTTCTGACAGGTCTCCGAGTTCGCGGGCAGTTTCGATTTTTCTCGCGATATCGATCCTTCCTGCAGTCGTTAGATTCGTGTGCTCTTCTTTAAGACGGTCATATGCCGCTTGAGAGAGTTGTTGAGTTTGTGCCATATCAATGAGGTTACCTTGTCTTTAGCGTTTGCGATTCGCGATTTCCCAAGCGAGACTGAAAGGAGAGAAAAAAATCTCTCAAATTATGATGAAATAGGAGATGCGGTGAGTCATAAAGTTGGTGTAATTGGTGGCGATGGCATAGGACCTGCTGTTATAGCAGAGGGTTTGAAAGTGATAGAAGCTGCCGGAGTTAACCTTGAAATCCATAATTATGATCTTGGAGGAGAACGGTACCTTCGAGACGGAACCGTACTGCCCGATTCGGTGCTTGAGGAATGGAGAGATCTCGATGTCCTTTATCTCGGTGCAGTTGGAACTCCTGATGTCCCTCCCGGGATTATTGAACGCGGTCTGCTTCTCAAAATGCGGTTCGAATTAGATCTCTATATTAATCTTCGACCATTTATCGTCACTGGCGATGAGAATAATGATGGTCATGACTTTATGGTTATCCGAGAGAACACTGAAGGAACCTATGCTGGTGAAGGTGGCTTTCTCCGGAAAGGTACACCTCAAGAAATTGCAACTCAAGGTTCAGTCAATACACGTCATGGAGTCGAAAGGTGCATTCGATATGCATTTCAATTAGCAAGCACCAGAGAGCAGCAACATCTAACGCTTGTCCATAAAACAAACGTTCTGACCTTTGCAGGAGACCTCTGGGAACGCACATTCCACATGGTCGGGGAAGAATATCCGAATATCGAAACAACTTATAACCATGTTGATGCAGCATGCATTTATTTTGTCGAAAACCCCCAGCGGTACGATGTGATTGTCACCGATAACCTATTCGGGGATATTCTCACTGACCTAGGAGGAGCTATTTCTGGAGGAATTGGACTTGCAAGCTCAGCAAACCTCAATCCAGAAAAGACTTCTCCTTCGATGTTTGAGCCAGTTCATGGCTCTGCACCCGATATCGTAGGTACAGGTAAAGCTAACCCAACCGCCGCAATCCTTAGTGGGGCATTAATGCTCGACTTTTTAAATGAAAATGAAGCAGCACAAAAGATAGAGAAAGCATGTGCTGACCCTAAAACACAAAGTGGGACGACAACTGAAATCGGCGATGCAATCGCTGCACAGGTTTAGAAATAGAGGTTTAAGAAAATGCCAATCGAACCAACTAAAAGTATTTGGATGAATGGAGAGATGATCCCTTGGGAAGATGCCCAGATTCATGTATTAACTCACACACTTCACTACGGAACGGGGGTTTTTGAAGGTATTCGTGCTTACGAAACATCAAAGGGCCCAGCTATTTTCCGGCTACGCGAGCATATGGATCGAATGTTGAACTCAGCCAAAATTCTTCTTATGCCATTGCCGTATACTTCTAAGGAACTCCAAGATGCAGCAAAGCAAGTAGTTCGTGACTCTGGTCTTGACAGCTGTTACGTTCGACCTATTGCGTACTATGGGTACGGCGAGATGGGTCTTGCTACTTCAAGCTGCACTGTTGACGTCGCTGTGGCCTGCTGGCCTTGGGGAGCTTATCTTGGTGAAGATGCAGTCACTAAAGGCGTTCGTATGAAAATTTCTTCATGGGCTCGACATGACCACAATATTATGCCTCCTGCATCAAAAACCACAGGGAATTATGTCAACTCTACCTTGGCGAAAATGGAAGCTATCCGCGCAGGTTACGACGAAGCAATTATGTTAAACCGCGATGGGCTGGTTGCCGAATGCACCGGCGAAAACCTGTTTGTTGTCAAGGGGGAGACTCTGTACACGCCTCCTCTAGTATCAGGCGCCCTTGAAGGGATTACGCAAGATACAGTCATGACATTCGCTCGGGATCTTGGATACGAAGTAAAAGTTGAAGGCTTGGCCCGATCAGACCTCTTTATTGCAGATGAGATTTTTGTTGTCGGTACAGCCGCAGAAGTAAGCGCTGTAAATAGTGTCGACGATCGTGAAATACCTTGCCCCGGGCCAATAACACAAAAGATCGCTTCTCTGTATGCAGATACCGTTAGAGGCAAAAAAGAAGAATACGCTCACTGGTGCGAGGTCGTTTAATGTCAGGTGATTCTAAGCGGTCGATTGAGATCTATGACACAACTCTTCGGGATGGCAGCCAGCTTGAAGGAATTTCATTAACAGTTGAAGATAAACTCCGGATTGCAGAACAGCTTGATTCTCTCGGAGTGCATTACATCGAGGGTGGTTGGCCAGGTGCGAACCCCAAAGATGACGAGTTCTTTGAGCGGGCTAAAGAAGAACTCTCTTTAGAAACTTCAGTGTTTGTAGCTTTCGGCTCGACGCGCAGGGCTAAAGGAAAAGTAGATCAAGATCAAACTCTCGCAAATCTTCTCGGAGCAAATACAGAAGTAGTCTGCATTGTAGGAAAATGCTGGGACTACCATGTTCGCGAAGCTCTGCAAACATCCCTTGAAGAAGGGGTCGCTATGGTCGCAGATTCTATTGAATACTTGGTTGCAAATGGCCGACGAGTATTCTTTGATGCCGAACACTTCTTCGATGGGTACAAGAACAATCCAGAATTCTCCCTGCAAGTTCTCGAAGCTGCTGCTATGGCCGGAGCTGAAAGACTTATTCTTTGTGATACTAACGGAGGGACATTGCCCCATGAGGTTGAGCAAGCAGTCGGAGACGTTGTTGAACATCTTGATGTAGGAGTAGGGGTTCATCTGCACAATGACGCCGGTTGTGGGGTAGCCAATGCAATAGCTGGAGTTAAAGCTGGGGCTATCCAAGTCCAAGGAACAATTAATGGGTATGGAGAACGAACGGGAAACTGCGATTTAGTAGCTGTAATCGCAAACTTAACGCTCAAAATGGGCTACGAGACTATTCCCGAGGATTGCCTCTCGCGCTTAACTCCCGTTAGCCATCACGTCGCCGAGCTTGTGAATCTGACTTTAAACCCTCAGCAGCCATATTCCGGTAGTTCAGCTTTTGCCCATAAGGCNGGACTTCACACCAGTGCTATTTCTAGAAGGCCNGACGCGTATGAACATGTCGACCCCGAGATTATTGGAAATGGAACGAGGTTNGTAGTTTCCGAGATGGCTGGANGATCAACNCTTGAGCTCAAAGCAAACGACCTAGGAATTGACCTTGATGGAAAAGTTCTTGGTGACGTAGTAGAAGTTCTAAAGCGACTCGAATATGAGGGTTACCACTTTGAGGTAGCAGATGCTTCTCTTGAACTACTTATGCGAGGAGCAAGCGGTTGGAAGCAAGATTTCTTTGAAGTTGAAAGCTTCTCGGTCGACATGAACCATGTTGGATCTGGAAGCCGAGCTTGGAATGAAATTTCGGTTGAAGTAGATACCAGAGCGGTCGTGG
Source organism: Acidimicrobiaceae bacterium (assembly GCA_002724825.1). Lineage (GTDB taxonomy): Bacteria > Actinomycetota > Acidimicrobiia > Acidimicrobiales > UBA8592 > UBA8592. The sequence goes on along the minus strand of PBPU01000032.1, from coordinate 3,995 downwards.
ACCTCTTCGTGGATGGGAAGAAAATGGTTGGATTGGGGGATGGAAACGGCCCGGTCAATGCTATAGATACTGCATTACGTTCTGTTCTAACCGATAGTTACCCAGAACTTAAAGCTATCTCTCTTGTCGACTACAAAGTACGTGTTCTCGATACAGAAAAAGGCACAGGTGCNGTCACTCGNGTTCTTCTTGACAGCACAAATGGTGAAGCGAACTGGACGACAATAGGTGTTTCTGAAAATATCATTGAAGCCAGCTGGCAGGCATTGATTGATTCGCTTGTTTATGGNCTTTTACATTCTCCTCACCGAGATATGCCCCAGAGCGAATAAACTAGGTGAATGGCAGCTCCTAAATACGTACCGACACCGCCAATCCAGACTAAGTTTTACCAGTCTGCGCTGCGGAAAGGGTCGAGTCGGTGGATCTCAGAACGACCAGCCGAACAGAAGCACGCCTCTCGCCAGAACCTAGGATTTGGCAACCAAGGCCCTGATCAGGGATACGCATTAAAGATCGTTCAATTCTTTCAAGATAGGNTCTATCTAGCCAGCAATGAAGAATGGAATGACGCAGCGAAGGCTGCTGTGATTGTCGGATTAAAACGGGCTTCGCTATTCGGTCGCGCTCCCTCCCGATACGACATTGAAGCAGGATTTTGCTTATGGGGGTATTTTGACCCGNAACCAGCCTCAGATTTAGTTAAATTCAGAATCAAAATCCTAAAAAATCTAAGTGCTTCTCACGACTATCTCATGCAGCGATCTATTGCAGATAGCATCCCGGCAGAGAAGTTAAAGCAAGAGCTAAAGAAAATTCAAGAGGACTATCAAAATGATTGGCGCTCTATCATTGACACAGCGGTACTTCAAAGGAACGAGACCCTTTGAACGCTGCTTCACCTCGAGTGCGATTTGCACCAGCACCATCAGGTTACCTTCATGTTGGATCTGCTAGGTCTGCACTTTTCAATTGGCTTTTCGCAAAAAACTCAGGGGGGACATTCATCCTCCGTATAGAAGATACAAACGCTGAGCTGGCGGCACCAGAATACTATGACGCTATTACCGAACCGCTTAAATGGCTAGGGCTCGAATGGGATGAGGGTCCGTACTTCCAGTCAGAAAGAGAAGCTCTTTACCTTAACGCTATTGACATGTTACTTCAATCAGGAAACGCTTACTTTTGTGACTGCTCGAGGGAGCAAATAGACCAACGAAATAAACAAACCGGCTTTCANGGAGGATATGACGGCTATTGCCGTGATAGAAATCTTGATGAGACACCTGAAGCAAGCGTCCGGTTTCGTACNCCTGATCANGGTTCAATTCAGGTAACAGATCTAATCCGTGGAGAAGTAAAGTTTGATAACGCTGAATTAGAAGATTTCGTTATACGTCGAGCAAATGGTACCCCTGTTTTCTTAGTGGCTAATGCCGTGGANGATGCTGATATGNATATCACNCATGTNATNCGGGGTGAAGANCTTCTCAANACCACNCCAAAAGTTCTTCTATTGTGGGANGCATTAGATTATGGNGNNCCTCCTATCTATGCCCATNTNCCCCTTCTTGTTGGGGANGATAGNAAAAAACTNTCNAAACGNCGNCANTCTGTTGCCNTGGGAGATTTNAAGGATGAAGGAATACTTCCAGAAGCAATGGTCAACTATNTAGCTCTTCTCGGNTGGGGNCCTNCCGATGAGAAGGAGATTAGGCCGNTAGANGAAATNGTNNCNCTCTTTTCNTTAGANAGNGTAAACAAGGCTCCNGCNTTTTTTGATATCAAAAAACTGAACTCATATCAANAGNCACTACATCGCNGCTATGNGNACAGAAGTTTTCGTTGACGAAGNCNCAAGATACATCAATNNAATAGGGTGGNAGCCNCCCCACTTTGACATGNCTNNCTTAGAGNNNCTCNCTCCCTTTCTGCAGCAGAGGGCNACTCGAATTTCNGATGTNGTTCCNCTTNTNGATTGGGTGTTCGAAGANGANTTNCCNCAAGAAACGNATGAAAAAGANNTCAATAAAATGGCAAAGGCAATGGGNGCTGAANTAGTTCCNGACATTCTTGAAGAAGCNATNNGCAGANTNCNAGATTGCCAGTGGGACGCTGAAACTCTTTCCAAGGAGATCCGAGAAGTTGGTGATGCGTTGAATGCAAAATCGCAAGTCCCTGTTCGAATTGCTGTAACAGGACGCCGGACTGGGCTCCCTCTTTTTGAGCCTATGGCGTATTTAAGCCGAGAACTTGTGCTGAGGCGCCTACAAACAGCTAGATCAAATTTGAGGTAGGTGCATGCCTGCTTTAAAGAGCGAAAGAAGTGGGAATAGATTGAGTACTAATGGGTATCGATCAGTTCAATTGCGAAAGTTCATAGCGGTTGCTCTGCTTTCCGTCATCCTTCTATCTCTCTCTTACCTATTAATTGTCTTTTTCCAAGTCTGGCTGAACAGCACCCGAGATGAGGCACGCCCAGTTGATGCCATTGTTGTCCTTGGGGCCGCTCAATGGGATGGAGTTCCATCACCTGTCCTCGAAGCAAGATTAGAAAAAGCGCTCAAGTTGTATGAGGAGGGACTTTCTCCAATTATTGTAACGACCGGATCAAAACAAGCAGGCGATCGTTTTACTGAAGCTTACGCAGGTTTAACGTACCTTCTGGAGCGCTCAGTTCCTGAAAGTTCAATTCTTGTAGTCGTTGATGGAAGCAATACTTTTGAATCGCTAAGTGCCACAGCAAATGCTCTTACAGATCGAGGAATCGGAAATGAGGTCATTCTTGTTTCTGATCCCTATCATGCGCTACGAGCAAAAGAAGTTGCACGTGAAGTTGGGCTGCAAGCGTGGTTTTCGCCTACGGATTTGTCGAGCTCGTTCAGTCAACTTATCCGAGAAACAGCGGGTACTTCTGTAGGGAGAATAATTGGCTTCCGGAAAGCAAGCACCTTAAGTAAGTGACTAAACAAATCATTTGTACCCCGTACGGGATTTGAACCCGTGCTACCACCTTGAGAGGGTGGCGTCCTAGGCCGCTAGACGAACGGGGCTGGACTTTTTATTCTATCTGTTCGGGGAGGAGGACTTGAACCCCCAATGACTGGACCAGAACCAGTTGTGTTGCCAATTACACCATCCCCGAGTGCTCAATTCTGCAATGAATCACCAGCTTAGCGACGTGAGTGTCTTCCACCCAACATGTAGCACCTACAGCGGGTTAACGGCAGCGAAAATATCCTTCCTTTCTACTAAATTACAGATTTTTAAATCGCTTCTGGCGGTGTCATCTCTTCGAGCTCTATTGGATACAGGTCAGATAATTGAGTGCCGCAACCGAAGACGGGCCCCGGGTCATACCGACCGCGTTTCCCATAGTCGCTAGCTAAAACATACTGTTTAGGTGTGGGGCTGTTAGGTATCGGATCTAAGAACTGCATGCTTTGCATGTAGAGGGTTGCAGGGTCAGTTGCTACGATTTTCGCAATGTGAAGCTTCCCTTCAATCGCAGTTGCTTCGCCTGAAGCTGAGAAAGTCGAATATGGTGGCCACAGACCCGATAGCTTTTCACTCTCCTTCATTCGTTTGTAAAGGCCTGAGGTTGCAAGTTCAGTATTTCCACGTAAATGAAACCACCAGATCATTACTTGTTCAACAAACATTGCAGTGAGGTAGGAAAGCGTGATCTCGTAGAATGCTGAGTATGCGGAGTCATCGTCATCTCGGATCCGTAGGTTGATGACTGGACCTATGGAAACTTCCCCGTAGCTAAGGCACAGCCTCGCCTTTTTCATTGCCCAGCCGTCATTGTTTCGTAAACTCTCTCGCAAGTGCCACCGAAATCTGATGTAGGAAGATCCAGTTCGGCAATGTTCACAATGGCAGCTCATATGCTGATTAGGGTAGCGACGGGGTAGGACGAAAAAAGGGAAGAAGTCCCGCTGAATGCATTGGGACTTCTTCGACCTAGAGGGTAGCTGTTATGTATATCTTCT
>PBPU01000031.1 GCA_002724825.1 Acidimicrobiaceae bacterium | reverse complement strand
ACCTCGATTAGTAGATCTGCATTATTCGCACATAAAAGTAGTGTCCCCTGTTCTATATCCATTCCCTGAAGATCATCGCAGAGATCTACGACCCTTTCTTGATCTGTTCGTCCTTTTACTAGGGCTCGCTTTCCATCCACCAGGATCTCTTTGAGGCTTACAATTTCACCGGTTTTTTCGCCTTCGCGCACTGAGACAACATTGAGAGATTCGTTAAGAACAACTTCCTGGCCTTTTCGAAGTTCAATTTCAGTTAAATCTGGATGCATCTCGACCCGAAGTTTTCTTCCTGCAGATTGTATATCGACAGTTCCGTCAGGATTCTTGGAAAGGAAAACACCATAGCCTGACGGAGGCTGGCTCAATTTCTCCACCTCTGTTTTCAATTTCGCGATTTGAGAACGCGTTTCTTGAAGCAGATTGACCAGATTCTGATTCTCTGAAGCAGCTTTTGATAGAAGCGATTTCGTTTCCTTAAGCTTTTCTTCGAGCAGGGTAATTCTTCGAGGTGCTAAAGTATTCGCTTCCCTAAGTTGCGAGTTTCGCTCAGACAATGATTTTGCATGAGCCTTAAGTTCTAGCAATTCTTTTAAGGCTTGATCCAATTCTGATTGTGGCGTTGTTTCATCCATGAGAACTCCTGTATAGAGACCTTATCCGAAGATGCAGTCAAACAAGTAAATGGGGTATCTTTGACATCGTTAATTTTTTCTTATTAATCAATTCAGTGTTGCGAAATTTATCGTGATCTTTGTTAAACTTATTTCGTCTCGTTGACAAATGTTTGCAAACACAAGAAAAGGAAATCATGAAAGTCTGGATTGATCAGGATTTATGCACTGGAGATGGTCTTTGTGAAGAGATAGCTCCAGATGTGTTTACTCTCTTGGATGATGGTCTTGCCTATGTAAAGGAAGGCGACACAATATATGCTGATCCCGGTGGGCCTGAAGGTCTTGCGGTAGTTCCTGATGGGCAAGAAGAAGCAACCATTGAGTCAGCTGAAGAGTGCCCAGGGGAATGCATTTTTCTCGAAGTTTAACTCAGGAACTCCCAACAAATCTTGCCTGAGTTATGAACCCAGTATGGCCTACCATTCTGTGCTCTGGCCGCACTGCCTGACCTTCGATGTGCCATGTTCTTCTACTTACTTCAAACGTTTCTTGCATAACAAAATCTGCTGAATTCAATGATGCTCTCAATCGCGTTGCTTGTGTGATACTTGGAGTGTATGCAACAAGAATTCCGCCAGGGACCATGCAGGTGGGAAGGTGAGGAACTGTTTTCCATGGTTCCGGCAAGTCTAAGACTACTCTTTCGAAGTCGCTATGATCAATGCCTTCGTAAATATCCTTTATGAGAATTTGATAGTTTAGGAGAGCATCTTTTCCCAAAAAATTTACAACGTTCTTTTCAGCACGATTCGCAAAGTCCTCTCGCACTTCATATCCAAAGATTTGCGCTCCAGCTCTTATCATCGCTATAGAAAGAGCCCCTGAACCTATACCTGACTCCAGAACCTTAACGCCGGGAAATATATCTGCAGCAAGGAGTATATGGCCAATGTCTTTTGGGTAAATTATTTGAGCGGCACGAGGCATTTTTAGAATTACATCACTCATTGTCGGCCGAACAAGAAGATATGTCTTTCCGGAGGATAACTTTACCTGCTCGCCTTCTTTCGATTTTACGAGGTCGTTATGGCTCAAATACCCTGAGTGCGTATGAAACTCCTTATCAACTTCAAGTGTTAATAGGTAACGCCGGTCTTTTGAGTCGATTAATAGGACTAAATCCCCGTAATTAAGCGAGCCCATGAGTTTCTCATTCCTCCTATCTTCGCAAAGACTGCATAAAACTTACGTTATCTCCGGGCTTGAGCTGAAGGGAAAGATATTTTTTTTCTCGATCCTCAAAAACTGAAATTATTTTTAGAAATGTTGCTAGCACACCCATAGAAAACCAAACCGGACCACCGCGAAGAATACCTCTTTTAATTAGCTTCAAAAATATGTACCTACTTATTTTAGTTTTTACTTTCATTTGACCTCATTCAGATCTAACAACTTCTATGAACGTCTTCGATCTTTCACCACGGCGCTTACCAGCTAAATAGACCAGTAAAAGAATCAGAATCATTGAACCTGCAGAGAATATACGGCGTGACAAAATACTTGGTCCTCCGATCTCGTCTGCCTCCTCTTTAAGCCCAGCAAGCATTTCTTCTATATCCTCAGGAGAGATGTACGAGGTATTCTTATTCATAGAATTTCGCTACCTACTTCTTATTGAACGGTACGAAAGCGCTGCGATAAGAGCAAGAAACACAAAGATAATAAAGTATGGAAGGAAGGAGAGACTACTTTCAAACGTAGAAACTTCAGACTGGAGCAATCGAAGGATTCCAAGACAGATATGGCCTAATCCGGCAATGATAAAGATCAATCCAATTAAACCGAACGCTGTCCATTTCAATAAAGAAATTAGTGGGTCTCGGATCTCCTGCTTACTGTACTGGAGCAAAGTATTCTTTAGTTCAGTTATTTTTCTCCCGATGGAGTCCTTAAGGCTGAAATCAAACATATATCTCCTTGACCATTACACTACTGCGAGAATTCCTTATGCACTACAGGTCTAATCGGTCTGATTCCTAAGTTTCAGTTCGCCAGTATACATTTCTTCTAGATCGTGCAATAGTTCAGATAACAGATTGAATCTTGCTTCTAGCGACTCTGAAGAGAGTACCTTATATCTGTCATATGCACCAAGGTAGCTATGTTCGGCAAGGTGATATATTTCTTCAATGATATTTGCACTTGAAGGGAGAGCTTTCTCTTGTCGGATTCCTGATAGTTCAAATACAGTGTCGGCGATCCTCAAAACAACTGGTCTAAGTTCGTCAACTTGTTTCTGGCCTACCATCGGTGAGCTATCGACCTCTTTGATTTGTATAACTGCCTTNGGATACGGACTATCTTCTAACCACCTGAATACGCGGAANCTTTCNCGTCCAACGCAATTCATCGCTAATTGCCCACCTCCTAGTTCTGTGACTTGGAGAATCTCTGAAACTGTTCCGAACTCGTATCTCTCATCTCCTCCCCCCACTTCATGCCCCTTCGCTATGAGGCAAACACCAAATCCTCCTCCAGTCTCAATGCAATCTTTAACAAGCTCCAAATAACGAGGTTCGAATACTCTGAGGGTAAATAAGCTTTCCGGAAAGATCACACTGCCGAGAGGAAACATAGGAAGTGTTATCATTTTCGAATCGGAATTATTCATTGTTCATAGATGCTATTTGGGTTCGAGCATTTCAATTGGAAGTCCGGAGCTAAACGAGCGTAAGTAACTTCCGAGAGTTTCATAGAACGAGTCAAGTTCGATTTCGGTCCAATTGCCACCTTCCTGATGGTTGACCATAAAGCTTATGGTCAACTGCTCACCTTTGTCGGTAGTAAAATACCCCAGCAGAGATGCTGCTGTTGCTGATCGAGATGTCTTGGCTTTTAAGTTTCCAGCAAAATCTGAATTTCTAAACTCCTCAGCTATGGTCCCTTCCTCGCCAGCGACTGGAAATGCTTCTTGAAGGAATGGTTTTACAGGTTCATAGTCTGCAATCTCCTGCATTATTTTACATGTAGCTTGATTCCCTGTATTTACGCCCGATCCATCTATAACTAGTAAACCGGTTTCAGGCAAACCGGTGCCTCGGATGATCTCTGTGATGCCAGTTGTTCCTGAACTTGACTTCCCTTCTCCAGAACGTGAGTACCCTAGTTCTTTCACGATCATCTCCGCGGTCATTGTGTCATCATTAACAAGCATTTGTTTGATGATTTCAGACATAGGTGGTGATTCGATCGAAAGTAGTTGGACAAGGTCCTCTAAATCTATGCCCGAAAATTCTCGAGCTGCTTCGAGTATTATTACGTTTCTTGCTTCCAGAAGGTCATCAAAACTAGCAGCGAATCTAATTGCTGGGTCTCTCGATGGATTTAATGGCGGAGGGTCATCGGTTCCCCGTTGAGAGCTGTAATTACTTTTCAAACCGTCATATCCTTGGTCAAGGAGGGAAGCGCTCATAGATCCAATCATTACTTGACTTTGCACTTCCTCACTCCAGCTTTCTACGCTTCTGCTTTCGTCATAACGAGATTCATCAACTCGAACAGCCCCTTGAATAAAAAGTATGTTCATTCCAACGGTAAGGTCTGCCAGTTCATCTGCATTTGTTCGAATTTTGCTGTAATTTTCTGGTAGCAATTCAATGTATGAATCTGTCATCAAAAGAGGGTCTCCACCTCCAAAGACGTATAGGTCAGTGCTGAGCAGTGACCCGTCCTCATTTGGTTCACGCTCAGCTGCAAGAATTGTCTGATATGTAAACTCCGGACCCAACTGCATCAGAGCTGATGCTCCAGTAATTACTTTCACGTTTGTGCCGGGATAAAGGGGAATATTCCCTCTCTCGCTGAACACTGCCTCCCCATCAAATGCGACAACGAGACAAGAGTTGCTAGGCACTGATGACATCAGAGAGCCTAAATTAGCAGCCAGTTTTTCAAGTTCTAAAGGCGAAGTTAGTAACTCAGGAGCTCTCCGAATAGAAAAGATCTGAGTTTCCAGTTCGGCATTCATTTGTGAAGACTTTGGCAAAGTTTCAACATCCTCATAGCCGTATTTATTGGATGCCACAAGAGCAGCAATTAGTGCTCCGAGTATCAAAATAGGCATGGTGAATCGTTTTATAATGCTTAACACTCTTGCAGCATAGCTTCGTCCCACTATTACCTACTCCATTTCTTACTTCGTCAACCTGTTTCTATATACCTAGCGTAGGCGCATAGATTCTCTAGAGAGGCGACAGCTCGTGACCCGCTCGTATGGCAAAGCCATTTTCTTTCCCTCAAAGCTTCTATGCCAGAATTACTTGGATCAGATCCTGCCAATTCTGACGCCACTAGAACAGGTTTACCCCACTTCTCTGAACCATCTATTAGTTCCGAGGCATATCTTTGCTCTTGTGAATTATGAAAGTTCATAATTCTCTCCATACCAGAATCGAAATATTTGCTTTCTGAGTAAAGGCGAGCCACATTGCCTTGAATACCTAAGCCTAAGAAAATAAGCGCATCTACTGAACTATGTGAAAGAATTAGGTCAATCATCTGAGGTATCGTTTCTCGAGTTTCACCACCAGCGATATCTATTGGGTTACTTCGACTCCACCGAGGCGGAAGTATCTGATCTATTTGATCGGTTAAATCTTTGTCTAAATCGACCAAATCTAAAGACGATTGAGCAACTGCATCAGCTGTCAGCACCCCCCAACCACCTGCGGTTGTGAGAATAATAGTGTTTTCCCCTGCGGGTATTGGTTGACTTACGAAACTTGCGGCCCATTCGTATGCGGTTTGTGGGCCATCTGCTAGGAAGGCGCCAGCTTGATTTAGCATTCCTCGGAAAATACGATAATCACTTGCGAGAGATCCAGTATGGCTAGCTGCCGCTTTGGCTCCTTCTGGACTAGAGCCACCTCGAATAACAATGACAGGTTTTGTTTTAGTTGTATGTTTAATGGCTTGAAAAAGATCCCTACCATCAGGTATTCCCTCTAGGTACAAAACTATCACTTGCGTTTCAGGGTCTTCGGAAAAGTACCTAACATAATCTGAAGCCCTTAAGCAACTCTGGTTTCCAATAGATATCCCGCGAGATATTCCAATACCATAATGCCTAGATAAATTCATAAACGAAGAGAGCAGGTTTCCTGATTGGCTCGCTATTGCTATCTTGCCCTCCGGTGGAAAAGGCGCAACAATTTGAGAGCAAAGTTTCGATGGTGTTGATACAAATCCCTGCCCGTTAGGCCCTGAAATGGCTATCCCAAGTTCATTCGACAAATTCAGGAGTTCCATCTCTGCTCTTTCGCCATCCTTACCCATTTCGCTATAGCCACCTGAAACAATGAATGCAGCTTTAACACCTATTTTTGCTGCTTCGATCAATGTTTCCGGCACCGCATGCGATGGAACGCATATCATTGCGAAATCAACTATTCCTTCTGGGATCTCATTAAGTTCTTTCACTGTTGTGATACCAAGTAAGGAAATTCTCTCTTTATTAGTCGCATAAACAGGCCCGTCAAAGCCTGAATCTAGAATATTATGAAGGGCGACAAACCCGAATTTACCAGGATGGCTCGATGCTCCAACAACGACCACTCCCTTTGGATCAAATAAGGATTCTAAGTTCGGACTATGACTCATACAGCTCTACCAATGCATCAACCGCTACTGGTACTCCATCATCAATTAGTAATGGGTTTACATCAATTGAAAATATGTCGCTTCGATCCATAGCACATTCACCTAAAGCCTCTAAAGTTTCGACAAGTTTGTCCAAATTAATCTCCGGCTCTCCACGAACTTCACCAAAAAGTTGCTTATGAAGCAATTCATCGAACATAGATCGTATTTCTTCTCTAGATGCTGGAAGAAGACGAAATACAACGTCTTTAATTATTTCAGCGAATATTCCTCCCACACCAAATGCCAAAACAAGTCCATACTCATCGCTTCGAGTGACACCAGCTATAAATTCTCGAGAACTTTTTATTTGCTCTGAGATCAATAACGAAGTCTGACCATCAACACTTTTATTTAGATCAGCTACAGCATTTCGAATGGATAACTCATTATCCAAATTTAACCTTACTCCGTTTAGTTCCGTTTTGTGAGCAACATTAGCGCTAGAAATTTTAAGGACTACCGGATAACCTAATATTTCTGACTGTTCTATTGCCTCGTCTACTGAATGAATTACCGCTTCTCTTGTGACTTTAATTCCATAGCTTCGTAATAGCTGCTTGCTTTCGAATTCGCTCAATGAGTAACGCTTCGGCATAATCCAACCTCTTCTTACGAACTTTACCTTATAGCTCGATAAAGCGATTCGTTACGCCGTCTAGGCAAATTGCTTAAAGCTGTGATTAGATGCATGTTGGAAGGAGTCATTTTGTACATAATCGCTGCAGTCTTTGTAGATGATATTTCACTACGGGAGCTAGAAGGTTCGGTGGCCAGAATAGACCTCACCGGCGTTCAATTCTCCTCGTTAGTTGAAGAGGAGTTCCCTATAGTCTTCGCCCCGCATCTTGCACTTTTAATTCACTCAGATGATTCCGCTACTGACAATGGGGTACTTGAGGTCACGTACTACCGCGGAGATGAACAAATAGCCAGAAATGTTCAACCTTTAACTATCGAAGCTGGAAAATTCGCTTATCGTCTAGTTCGTGCTGAAATGGAATTTCTCGAACCCGGAACAGTTGAAGCTCGATGCAGAATTGGTGACAGTGATCCTCTAGTGGTTCCATACACAATAAAAACACAAAATGAATAACAAATACTCTTTCTCGACATACAAACTTGGCATCGTGGCGTCCAATTATTGTATGAACTAAGTTCTGGGTGTGAGGAAAACAAATGGCGGAAAATAAAGTAGATATCGAGTCTCTTTGCGTTAACGTTATTCGAGGCTTGGCTATGGATGCCCCCCATCGTGCAAAGTCTGGGCATCAAGGAACAGCGATGGCTTTAGCGCCTTTGGCCCACGTATTATTCAGCCGCATTCTGCGTTACAGCGCCCAACATCCGAACTGGGTCAACCGTGACCGCTTTATTCTCAGTGCTGGCCATGCATCGATACTGCAATATGCGATGCTTTATTTGACTGGCTACGGATTAACCCTCGATGACATTAAAAATTTCAGACAATGGGATAGCCTCACACCTGGACACCCTGAGGTAGGACATACTGACGGTGTAGAGGTCACCACCGGCCCTCTTGGACAGGGATTCGCCAATGCAGTTGGAATGGCCATCTCTGAACGCTGGCTTCGAGAAAAATTCGGCTCAGAGAATATAGATCATTCAATATTTACAATATGTGGCGATGGCGACCTTTCAGAGGGGATAAGCCACGAAGCTGCTTCACTTGCCGGCCAACAGAAATTAGGCCGCCTTATATGCATATACGATGATAATCATGTGACCATAGATGGCCCGACAGAGCTTGCTTTACAAGATAACGCAGTTAAAAGATTCGAAGCTTACGGATGGGAAGTTATAGACCTAGGAGAATCAGGTGAGGACCTTAATAAAATTGAAAACGCTCTCCTCCAAGCTAAGGCAAATGAAGATCAGCCAACCCTTGTAATCATTCGGTCCCATATCGGCTTCCCCTCGCCTACCTTGACGGATGCTCCTAGCGCTCACGGATACGCATTTAAAGATGATCAAATCGCAGAAGTAAAGCAAGTTATGGACTTTCCTAATGACGAGCAATTTTATGTACCTGAGGATGTCATACACTTCTATAGAGACGCTGGTTCTAAATATTCAGAAGAAGCGTTGTCCGCAACTTGGGATACCAAAGTTCATCTAGGCAACTGGGATCTCAGTAATCTCCAGTCCCAATACGAGTCGCAAATTGGCGATTCAATAGCAACGCGCGTCGCAAGTGGAGATTGTTTAAACGAAGTCGCACAAAATTTTGCAATCATCGCTGGAGGGGCTGATCTTACAGGCAATACTGGAACAGCTCTAAAAGGTATGGATCCTCTATCTCCGGAAAGCCCATCCGGTAAACAACTCTATTTTGGTGTAAGAGAGCATGCTATGGGGGCGATTATGAACGGCATAGCGCTCCACAGCGGGATCGTGCCTGTTGGAGGTACTTTCCTTGTTTTCAGCGACTACATGCGTCCTGCTATTCGCCTAGCTGCACTAACTCAAGCCAAAGTTATCTATTCATTCACCCATGACTCTGTGGGTGTTGGCGAAGATGGTCCAACACATCAGCCTATTGAGCAAATCATGTCACTCCGAGCTATACCCGGCCTACTAGTTATTCGGCCAGCAGATGCCAAAGAGACCGTTGCTGCTTGGAAGACAGCTTTGAATCATGATGGTCCAACTGCGCTTATTCTTTCTCGGCAAAATCTTCCGATACTTGAGGAAACAGATGTAGAAAAAGCACAAACCGGTATGTATGTTGTTCGCGACCAAGAATGTCCTGAGGCAACACTTATAGCGACAGGTTCAGAAGTTTCGCTTTGTCTCGATTTTGCTTCCGATCACGCAGTAAGAGTAATTTCGATGCCAAGTTGGGAACTCGCTAGGTCCGCCGATTCTTTAATTGAGGCCACTGGTCTTTCAGTCTCTGTCGAGGCTGGGATTACGTTAGGGTGGGCAGAATTTGCCGATAAGCATGTAGGGATTGACCGTTTCGGGTCATCCGCCCCTGGAAATATCGCTATGGAAAAACTTGGCATGAACCACGACAACATTCAGAAAGCTATTTCCTAATGCCCTCTTTAACTGAACTGTTTGAAAGACATGGACAAAGTCCATGGCTCGACAACTTAAAGAGGGATTGGATTCAATCAGGAGAACTTCATAATTGGGTTCAAAAAGGAGTTCGAGGTTTAACATCTAATCCATCTATCTTTGAAAAAGCAATAACAGATTCGGAAGCTTATGATGAGCAATTCGGCTCTTTAATCAAAGATGGGTTTTCTGTTGAACAAGCTTATTGGCAACTGGTTCACAGAGACATATCGGACGCTCTTCAAATCCTTAAACCAATATACGAAGCTAGCAATGGTGTTGATGGCTATGTATCTGTAGAAGTCGATCCTCGACTAGCACGTGACACAGCGGCAACTATTGATGCTGCTAGGACGCTCGACGACCAGATCAGTAGTCCAAATCTCTATATCAAAATTCCTGGCACAAGAGAGGGACTACCTGCTATCACTAAAATGATCAGTGAGGGCCGCTCAATTAACGTCACTTTACTATTTTCAATACAAAGATATGCAGAAGTAATTGATGCTTACATGTCCGGCTTAGAAATGGTAGATGGTGATCTTAGCCATATCTCCTCTGTAGCGTCCTTTTTTATCTCACGGACAGAAACTGAAGTCGATTCACGACTAGATGAGATCGATTCCGAACCTGCTTTGAAACTCAAAGGAAAGACCGCTGTTGCACAAGGACAGCTAGCATACAGACTATTTATCGATGAATTTAATAGTGACCGCTGGTTGGCGCTCAAAGCTCGTGGTGCTCAGCTACAACGACCTCTATGGGCCTCTACGTCAACAAAGAACCCTCAATATCCTGACACTATGTACGTTGATGAGTTAATCGGTCCGGACACAGTTAACACGCTTCCCGACAATACATTGGCCGCTTTTATAGATCATGGAACACTCAGCAGATCAGTAGACTCATCATTCGACGATGCTGAAAAAATACTTCAGACCGTCGAGAGTTTGGGAATTGACCTTCAGGAAGTAGCTGTCAAACTTGAAGATGAAGGAGTGAAGGCTTTTGAAACTTCCTTTGAGAATCTTCTTACAACTCTTCAAAAGAAAGCCGAGTCGATGATTTTTTAGTCGGTTGCTTTTTGCAACTTACGTGATAATATCGCCACGTGCCTAATAACTCCAATAATTGCTCTATAGAGATGACACTATCTGTGATAGGTGACCGATGGTCACTCCTGATCCTTCGCGATCTATTCCGAGGCGTCCGACGATTCGAGGAATTGAGAAAGGACCTAGGCATCGCAAAAAATATACTTAGTGACCGCTTAAGCAAGCTACACCAAGCTGGAATTGTTGAACAGCAGCCATATCAAGTGAAACCAATAAGAAACGAGTACTTTTTAACTCGTAAGGGTCGCGATCTCTCCCCATCTCTTATTGCGCTCATGCACTGGGGAGACCGATGGTACGCCGATGGAGAACCTCCAACGATTCTTACACATTCTCTTTGTGATACTGCACTAGAGCAAATAACACATTGCCCAACATGTAACGTACCCGTAAATACAGAGCAAATATCAAGCCGTCCGGGTGGACGCCAACATCTATCGAAATCAGCATGAACGAACTGTACTCAGCACCTATATCAACCCTGCTTGAAGAAGCTGCAAACAAACGCGATGTTTCTTTTGGGAAAAGGGTCACATACTCCCCTAAAGTTTTTATACCCCTCACCCATTTATGTCGCGACAAATGCGGATACTGTACCTTCGCTCAGCCCCCAGCAAGGCTAGAAGTTCCTTACCTTACTCCGGAACAGGTTTTGAATATTGCTTCACAAGGTGCTCGGACCGGATGCCATGAAGCCTTGTTTACACTTGGTGAAAAGCCCGAGCTCCGCTACCCCACTGCGCAAACTTGGCTTACTTCTAACGGCTACGACAGTACTATTCATTATTTATATGAGATGGCTAAACTAGTCATTGAGGAAACAGGCTTGCTCCCCCATGCAAATGCTGGCGCTATCTCTTATGAAGAATTGTCTAGTCTTCGTGAAGTCTCCCCTTCCCAGGGGATGATGATTGAATCACTGAATCCAGATCTTGAATGCCATCAAGGATCTCCAGACAAGGAACCTTGGAGAAGGATAGAAACCTTAAAGGCGGCGGGTAAATTAAAAATTCCATTCACAACTGGCGTTCTAATCGGAATCGGTGAATCCAGACAAGATCGCATCGATGCGATCAAAGCAATTGCCGATATCCACCGAGAATTCGGTCACATCCAAGAAGTCATTGTCCAGAACTTTCTTCCCAAATCTGGAACTAGGATGCACAAAGAGAAGCCGTGCCCCTCACAGGACTATCTTGAGGCCATAGCACTTGCGAGAATAATTTTGCCCGAAGATGTTCACCTCCAAGCCCCCCCAAATCTTTCTGATGATTTCGGGTCTCTTTTAAAAGCTGGAATAGACGACTGGGGTGGGGTATCTCCAGTAACGGCAGACCACGTTAACCCTGAGCGCCCTTGGCCTGCGCTGGAAAGGATTTCGAAAGTTTCAGAGGACCTTGGTCATTTCATTGCCCCCCGGTTAACCATCTACCCTGAGTATGCAAAGAAATCGGATATTTGGCTTCATCCGGACCTTCATTTTCCGGTGCTCGATCGTTCAGATAGTGAATGGCTCGGGCGTGATGACCCTGGGGCCGTCTTTCCAGAGAAGATTGAATTTATAACTAACGTCGATGATGGCGCGGAAGTTGCGCAAGTAGGTGAAGATTCGACTCAATGGTATTCTGGATCTTCAAATATTCCAGCAAACCTTCTCTTCACTCAATTAAGAGCCTCCAGTGAGATTGACGAAGTTATTGAAGGAGTGCTTATGGGACAAGAGGTTGACTCGCCTCAGATAGTTTCACTCTTTCGTGCTCGTGGTGCCCAAGTTCGCTCTGTTATTAATTGTGCTGACGCCCTGCGAAAAGAAGTCAGTGGAGACGATGTTACTTATGTCTCGAACTGCAACATAAACTACACAAACGTATGCACATTCAAGTGCCGGTTCTGTGGTTTCTCGAAAGGTCCTTTATCGCTAAATCTTCGCGGTAAACCGTATTTACACTCATTGGAAGAAGTGCTTGCCCGTGCTTCAGAAGCACATGCTAACGGAGCCACCGAGGTTTGTTTACAAGGTGGGATTCATCCAGATTTCGATGGAAACTACTACATTGATATGTGCAAGACATTGCACGACGAACTTCCTGATTTACACATCCATGGATTTACTGCTCTTGAAGTCACGGAAGGCGCCAGGAGACTGGGAGAATCACTTGACTCCTACCTGAAGCGTGCAGTTTCGGCTGGACTCAAGTCACTACCTGGAACAGCTGCTGAAATTCTTGATGATAATATTCGTGAAATTTTATGCCCAGACAAAATAGATTCTGAACAATGGCTCGAAGCGCATCGAATTGCACATCAGGTTGGGTTGCGATCCAACGTCACAATGATGTTTGGAAGCGTCGAAGAACCTGAACATTGGGCCTCACATTTTATAAAGACACGGTCCTTGCAAAAAGAAACTGGCGGTTTTACCGAATTTGTCGGGTTGCCCTTCGTCCATATGGCATCGCCAATTTACCTTCGTAAGGGCGCTAGACGGGGTCCTACCTTCAGAGAGACTCTTCTGGTTCACGCAGTAGCCAGAATTGCATATCATGGGTACATCGACAACATTCAAGCCTCCTGGGTAAAGATTGGCCTTGAAGGAATGTCGCAGATGCTTCAAGCCGGAGTGAACGATGTAGGTGGAACTTTGAACGGTGAAAATATTTCTCGAGCTGCTGGGGCTCGCCATGGGCAGGCAGTAGATGTGACGGACTTTGACCTTCTGTGTCAACCGCTAAACAGAACATTAAAGCAGCGCACAACCTTGTACGAAATCATTGACAAACCAAGTAATAATTTGCTTCCTCGAAAGAAAATTCCTGTTGTAGCTGAGTGACTTACTAAGAGGGGAACCAGTCGTTGGTGGTATCCGCTTTTTTTGAGCTAGCTTCTGCAAGACACCAATCTTTATGATCTTGACCCGGAAGAGCATCACACTCGACACATGGGTCTTCGTTGTCTTCAAATAAGTCGTCTAGAGAGTCGTTGGTCTGCTTAAGGGCCCTAGCTTCTTCGTAACGACGATGACGCCCTTTTTTCATTCTGCCTCCAAGATGACTAACCGGAAACTTCTCTCAATAAATCGTATGAACTGGAAAGTATATCAACCCACGCCGTGAATTTTATACTAGTTGTTAGCGATCCTCCATACGTAGGCGGCCGTGAACAAATGCCAATGAAGCTGAGCCTTCTAGTAGCTTTCTAATAGGGACTCCAACGTACTCATGTCGCCACCCCTCAGAAAGTCTTGATTGGCCATCTCCACGCAACAGCGTTTCGATGTCTGCTCTCGTTCCAAGAAGAGCGGGATCTAAATCACTGTCCTTGGCGAATTGTGCTAGCCATGCCGAAATTAGGGCGACTGCTGGTCGCAAGTTTGGGTCTAGCTGTTTCTCATTCTTTTCTATAGGAATGTCAACTTTTTGATTCTTCCCTTGAGAGACGAGTTCTAGTATTTTTCGAGCTCGCTCATCAGTAAAACGTTTCTTGTCTACTCCTCTAACTGTTAGGAGTTGATCAATAGTTTTTGGCAGTTTTTGAGAAATACTCACCACAGCTATGTCCGAAAGAATAAAGCGCGCAGGAACATCAAGTGACCGTGCTTCGATCTCTCTCCATTCAGCAATTGACTGAGCGACTCCTCTTCCTTCCACTCCCAAATGGCGAGTTTCTTTTATTCTAACCCACGACTCGCTTGGGTCTTTTGATCCGTTCATTCGATTTTTAATTATCTCAAATTCGTCTTTAGCCCATTCAAATCTTTCACGTTTAATAAGTTGAGATGTAAGGATTTTATAGATCTCCAATAGGTCCGCCACGTCCGCAGCTGCATATTCAATTTGGCGCTTTGATAAAGGTCGTTGTAGCCAATCAGTCAGACGTTCGCCTTTTGGTAATTTTTTCTTCAAGAATTTTTCATGAAGCGCTGATAATGAAGGTGTGCGGAGTCCAAGGAAACCTGCAGCTATTTGTGTATCAAATATTTATTTAGGTCTGGCGTTACAGTAATGCTGTAGGACTTCAAGATCTTGAGCGCATGCATGCATGACAGCAATTTGCTGTGAGTTAAATAGTTCTTGAAGCGGGCTAAGTGAAATAGCTGTTGGGTCGACTAGGGCCACTCCAGTTCCGTAATTTATCTGGATGAGGGCCAACTTCGGGTAATAGCTTTTCTCACGGTGGAATTCTGTATCCAACGCATATGCTTCCAGCTCGAGACATTGGTCTATTAATGAGAGCAATTCACTGCTATTTTCAATTAATTTGATATTAGCCACATTTGTCATTGCTACTAAAAACTTCGGTGTCTTCAAATGAACCTCGGCTCACTGGGTATCCAGCTGCATTCCATGCGATAGTTCCACCTACCACATTGACTGTGTCAAAGCCTTTGGAGTTTAGATACTCACATGCAACCATCGATCTGTTTCCAGAGGCACAGATTATATATATTTGTTTCTCTTTTGGAAGAGCGGTAACAGCATCGGGAATCTGCTCTAGAGGAAGCAACTTTGCCCCAGTGGCTCTTACTTCAATGAATTCATATTCTTCTCGGACATCGATAACGACACTCTCGTCTGCAATTTCCTTGAGGTCCTCAACAGTAATTTCCTTCACCATCGGTTTCTCTATTCCTTCATTCAATAGCTTCCTCCAAGTCCTCGATGTATTCGATGATGTCAGACTGTGTATTCGCATTGACAAATTTAGCACTATCTAATCCTGAGATTTCTGCAACATCTAAATCATTGAGAATACTTTTTAGTGATCGCGAGCCAGATTTGAACGCCGATTCTAAAATTTTTAAACATGAAACTTTCCACAATGCAGTTAACACCTGTGGAACTTCACTTGCAATTGGAATAGTTAGGTCAGCCATTGGACTATATTCAAGGATTTTTCTAATCGTTGATCCATCAATAGACATTAAATCGTTAGATAAAACCATAGCCTGACTCATGCGCNCATTTTGTAGCCCAGTTATAAGGCCCCCCAAAGGCCCTTCACCTGGATNAACATCTTCGACAAAGCGCAAACCTTTANTTTCTTCTACAAAGGGTTTCCCCCCAACAATTAACACCTCAGAGGCTCCTGCTTCATTCAAGGCATCTATGGATCTTTCAATTAAGGGGCGGCCAAGAAAATTTATTTCTCCTTTTGGTGTCCCCATTCTTGAGGAGTTACCACCATTTAAAACTATCCCTGAAAATTCCACTTGCGTCATCTGATTATTTTTCAACAGCTAGCGATTCTCTGCCATTCTGGTTCTAGCTGAAGAAGAAAGATTGTNCAGCGTTCCGATTCTGCAAAATCTCCGATCTGTTCAGAGGCCTTTTGCAGCCCAGATAAACATTCCAAAAAAGCTCTATTCGTTGGGTGTTCCCAACGAACGTATCCCGATCCGCGCCACCCATTCTTGCGTAAAGCGTCTAAGCCTCGGTGATACCCGACGCGAAATGCGGCATAGGATTCTATAATATCTCGCCCACATGAACCCATTGTTTTCCAAACCTCAATTGANGAAGGGAACCTTCCAGCGACTTGGTTAAGTTTTTCACGTCGAAGGTTCTGGTCGTCCAATTGCAAGGCGGCATCCAAAAGATTAACTATTTCAGGGTTTTCTGGCGGCAAGACTGTTTCAGGAAGCCCATCTCTTGAGATCGAGATATTACTCATATATTCATCCTTTCCATCCCACTACACAACTCGCATAATTC
This sequence comes from Acidimicrobiaceae bacterium, assembly GCA_002724825.1. GTDB lineage: Bacteria > Actinomycetota > Acidimicrobiia > Acidimicrobiales > UBA8592 > UBA8592. The sequence goes on along the minus strand of PBPU01000031.1, from coordinate 7,599 downwards.
TTAGCACATCTGTCGCTGGGGAGTCTCCAGTTATACCGGCGAGCACTCCAATTAAATCGTTACTCTGGAGAATCCCTTCGGATTTGGCAGTGGCAATAGCATTACCAATACGCTCTTCATATCCCATTGCTGTTTCAATACAAAAAGGTGTTACCCCCCAGCTCAGAGTAAGCTGTTGAGCCGTTCGTTCGTCCATCGTCATGCCCAGAATAGGAACATTTGGTCTAAATCGTGCCATAGATCGAACAGTAAAGCCGGAACCTGAAATGCAGAGCAGGGCAGCTAAGTCGAGTTCATTTGCAGCTCTCCACGTAGCTAAGGTCATAGCATCAGTTATTCCTTGAGAGCCTCCATTCCCTGAATCGGCGTCGCTTGACTGGCGTAGTTCAGCAACTCTTTCTGCCCAACGACCAAAATCAAATGATTGATCAGCTCTTTCNGCAATGCGAGCCATTGTTTCGACACTNTCGACGGGATAACTACCAATTGCAGTTTCTCCTGAAAGCATCACAGCTGATGTTCCATCAAAAACAGCATTGGCTACATCAGACGCTTCAGCTCTTGTCGGCGAAGAAGTGTTAATCATTGAATCCAACATTTGAGTGGCAGTAATGACTGGCAATCCACCAGCTATGCATTCAGCTATGATCTTTTTTTGAAGATGAGGAAGATCAGCTATCTCGAATTCCGTACCTAGGTCTCCTCGTGCGACCATGATTGCTGCAGATGCTTCGATAATACCTGTTAGGTTTTCAACAGCTGCACGGGTTTCAATCTTAGCTACTACAAGTGGCCCTCTTGGGTGCGGCTCTGTTCCCACTCTCCTTACGTCGTGAGCTGAACGAACATACGAAACGGCTACCATATCGACGCCTTCCTCAACGAAGGCATCTAATTTATAAAGGTCGTCATCTGTAGGAGTCGGCAAACTCAGCCTCTCTGATGGTATTCGAATTCCAGGGCGGCCATGAAGGACGCCTCCACTTGTAACTGTTGCCTCTGCTTCGTCTTTTCCTATGGTNTCGACACGAACCACGACTTGTCCATCTCCGAATGGGATCACATCACCTGGGACTAAATCCTCAAGAACGTTTTCGTAATCAACTTCGACAATAGTTTCTGAGGACTGGTTGACACCGGGTATTAACTTAATAGTGNTCCCTTTTTCCAAAAGAGATCCTTCACTCGGGAAAGGAGCTGAACGTATCTTCGGCCCGGGAAGATCAACTAAGATTCCGACTCGTTTCCCCATATCTTTAGAGATCTTTCGCACTCTTCGATATCGCTCTAATGCTTCATCTAAGGTTCCATGCGCCAGCCCCAGTCTTGCAACATCCATTCCGGCGTTGACAAGCTCCCGCAACGTCGTTTCACTATCACTTGCTGGCCCAATCGTTGCAATTATTTTTGTNCGTCTTTCCATACTTTAACGGTATCCATCTTCNAACCGATTGGGGGGTATCAGGTTGAATTTGTGTCTATGCATAAGCGGTAGCATGCTTTGTTTTAAACCATTTAAAAGGACAAAGAGTTGAAGGATAGATTTAATTACCTTGATACAGACTTCCCTATAGCATTTGCTCACAGAGGAGGCGCCTTAGATGCTCCTGAAAACTCCATGGAAGCATTTCAATCTGCAATTAATATCGGATACAAATACCTTGAAACTGACGTCCATTTAACCAAAGACGGTCATGTGATTGCTTTTCACGATGATGTTCTTGATCGTGTTACAAACCTTTCAGGGAAGATCTGCGAGACTCCCCTATCTACCATTAAAAGCGCTTTGATCGACGGAAAATCTGAAATCCCCCTTCTCAAGGAACTTCTATCAGAGTTCCCTACAGCACGNTTTAACATCGACCCTAAAGACGATCGTGTCGCAGAACCTCTTGCAGATGCGATAAAGGATACAGCATCAGTTTCTCGTATTTGTGTGTCGTCGTTCTCCGACAGAAGGAACCAGAACATTTCGCGAATCGTTGGAAATAATTTATGTATGGGAGTCGGCCCTTCAGGAGTAGCAAGGATACGGGTTGGAAAATTTACGAAGAATTCGTCTGTATTGAACGGACAATGCGTGCAAGTTCCGGTTTCCATGAAGGGAGTTCCATTAATCACAGAGACTTTTATCAAGAGGGTTCATTCCTTGGGAAAGGTAATTCACGCTTGGACAATTAACGAGCCTGATGAAATGAGACGTTTATTAGATTTGGGAGTAGACGGGATTATGACTGATAAGCCACAGGTGCTCAAGGATGTTTTAATTCACCGAAATGAGTGGGCTTGATGTCTGAATTGAAATTTCATCTTGCAATCCCCGTAAAGGNTCTGACAGAAGCTAGAGAGTTCTATATAGGAATTCTTGGCGCTAGTGAAGGCCGCTCTGATGAGAGTTGGGTCGATTTCAATTTTTTTGGNCATCAACTTGTAGCACATCTAGGAGAACCTAATTCTAAGAGTTCTACCNTGATAGAGAATCTCGTGGATGGAGATCTAGTCCCTGTACCCCATTTTGGCATCATTCTTGATGAAATCAGCTGGAAAAGAATAACTGCCAGACTAAAAGAGAATGANTGGCCTATTGAGATTGGACCACATATCAAATTCAAAGGCCTACCAGGAGAGCAATGGACGATGTTCCTTCGAGACCCCTCTGGGAATGCTCTAGAGTTCAAATTCTTCGAGAATCCTGAACAAATTTTTGCTTCTGAATGACCGTCTAACTGTGGAAATATTGTGGGTAATTTAGCTAATCTTGGGGATTTTAGAATAATGCTGGGGAAAAGCTGAGGATTTTAAAAAATCGCTTGACATATTCAAAACAAAATGTAAATGTGTCTACACGCCGGTGACAACGGCATACAAGAAAATGGCAAACCAAACGGGAAGCGGTGGCAGCATCGAAACCCGGGTAGGCTCGGCCATCGGAAAGTATGAACGGCCATCGGAACAGGTTTAGCGGTGAGGACCTACTTCGGTAGAGAATCAACTGGAAGGAAAGAAGCCCTAGGGCAGAAAATCCAGACAGAACAACCAACCCGGAATCTCAGGAGGAAGGGAAGGAAGGCCTAGAAGTGCAAGACCCTTAGGGGGAATGCGAACCAGAACACTGAAGCAGAAACTCTTAGGAGAAGAAAGCAAAAGTAGGAAGGTCGAAATGGCGAAAGCCAAATCGGGAAAGGTACCGGAACCAAGGAAGTCCTTCAGGGGATGACTAAGGAAACGACGTTAAACTGCACAGCCCCGAAAGAGATTCTGTTTCGGCAGAAAACCTGACGGGGCTAATGTGTTTTTACGGTGACCGAGCTGCTAAAGGCCACCCTCTAGTCTAAGAAAGTCCTATGCCTAGCTTCCCACCGATCCTCTTTCTCCATGGATTAGCTACAACTACTAAAAGAACTTGGGGAGACAATGGATGGTTTGATCTCGTTCATGAAGCGGGAAGAGAGTTTCTACCGATTGACTTTCCAGGTCATGGGAAAGAGTTCGTTCCTCCAGCTGAATTTAACGGTAATTTGGTCGATTATGTTAATGAGCGTATCCCGTTTCCCATCGTTGATGGAATTGGATTTTCACTCGGCGCCAGGGTCCTTTTGGAATTAGCACTGGAGAGACCGGGAAAATTTAGAAAACTTGTTCTTGCTGGGGTTGGAGATAGCTTATTTCAATCAGACTTGGATAGAGGTAAAAAAATTTCAGATGCTATTAGCGGAGACGGAGAAGTAGAAGATCCAGAGAGCCGTTATTTCAGTCAGCTTGCTGACTACCCAGATATAGATGGTGATTACATTGCGAAATATCTTCACGGAAAGAATTCGTCTATCGACCCCGCTTCCCTTTTAAGCTTAAGCATCCCAGTATTGGTTGTTCTGGGAGAGAACGATTTCGCTGGGCCTGCAACTAAATTGATTAATGCGCTTCCTGACGCGAAATTGGTGACGCTAAAAGGTGTGGATCATTTCGCTACGCCGAAAGACTTTCACTTTCTAGAGAGTGCTTTAGATTTCCTTGATTCCGCCCCTAGTTGGTAGCTCTAACGCAACTGTTGAGAGTATGGAGTCACTGGCTTAGGAAGCAACGAGTTTCCCTCCAGCCACTGGTCTACCGCTGCTGCACATGCTCTACCTTCAGCAATCGCCCATACGATAAGACTTTGCCCTCGTCCTGCATCTCCGGCTACAAAAACTCCGTTCTCAGTACTCATCCAGTTTTCGTCNCGGACAATGTTGCCTCGGCTATCGAGATCTACTCCCAGCTCAGCAGAAACTCCAGACTGCTCTGGTCCTGTAAAGCCGAGNGCTAGAAGGACTAACTCTGCCTTATAATCCTGTTCGGTTCCAGGGATTTCAATGAAATTCATTCGGCCATCTTCATGTCTGATTTCAACTTCAATTGTTTCCAAAGATGTTACGTGATTATTTTCTCCAATGAACTGCTTCGTGCTAATCGAGAANACTCTTTCCCCTCCTTCGNCGTGAGCAGATGACGTACGAAGCATCATNGGCCATGTTGGCCAAGGGGTGGAGACGTCTCTGCTCTCTGGAGGTTCAGGCATTATCTCAAATTGGTGAATTGATGCTGCCCCGTGACGGTGTGCAGTACCTAGACAATCTGCACCCGTATCGCCACCGCCGATGATAATGACATTTTTTCCCGCTGCAGAGAATGGATGTTCATCTAATTGACCTTCTGCGACGAGATTCGCCGGAACCAAGTATTCCATGGCCTGATAAATACCTTCTAGTTCTCGGCCTTTAACTGGTAGATCTCTCCATTGTGTCGCNCCGATAGCTAGAACCACCGCATCGTTTTCTGCTTTGATGCCGTTAGCATCTAAGTCTTTTCCTACTTCGATACCTGTTTTGAATTTGGTTCCTTCGTCATGCATTTGTTCCAGTCTTCGATCAAGGAACCGTTTTTCCATTTTGAATTCAGGTATACCGTATCTAAGGAGGCCACCGATTTTCTCAGATCGTTCATATACTGTGACATCNTGGCCAGCTCGAGTTAGTTGTTGAGCAGCAGCCAGACCTGCTGGTCCCGAACCCACTACGGCAATTCTCTTCCCAGTTTTTCTTTCGGGAATGATTGGGTGAACCCAACCCTCGTTCCATGCGCGNTCAATGATCTCAACTTCTACTTGTTTTATAGTTACGGGATCTTCATTGATTCCTAATACGCATGCAGCTTCGCAGGGAGCTGGGCATAATCGACCGGTAAACTCNGGAAAGTTATTGGTAGCGTGAAGGGATTCGATAGCCCGTTTCCACTCATTTTTATAAACNAGGTCATTCCAATCTGGGATTAAGTTTCCCAGTGGGCATCCATTATTACAAAAGGGGATTCCACAATCCATACACCGAGATGCTTGCATTTTCAGAGTATCACTATCGAAGGGCTCATAGACTTCACTCCAGTCGCGTAGGCGAACTGGAACGGGCCTAGATTCTGGAACAATCCGGCTGTGCTTCATAAATCCTTTGGGATCACCCATTATGAGCCTCCCATTGTCGGCATTACGGCCGTAACAATATCCGTACCGTTAGCTTCTGCCTCAGCGATCGCATCGAGGACCCGCTTATAGTCTCTTGGTACAACTTTAACGAATTGATCCATTGCTTTAGGCCATGAATCGATTAGGTTCTTTGCTAGTTGTGAACCAGTTTCAGCTTGATGTCTTGCTACAGTCTCCCGCAACCATCCAACATCCTCCTCACCCAATTCCTCCAAATCAACTAGTTCCCTATTAACTCGGCTAGGAAAGGTTCCGTCAACATCAAAGACATACGCTATACCACCAGACATTCCAGCTGCGAAATTTCTTCCAGTCGGACCAAGAATAACTACTTTTCCTCCTGTCATATACTCGCAGGCATGATCTCCGACACCTTCTACGACTGCAAGAGCGCCAGAGTTCCTTACGCAGAAACGTTCACCGACTAAACCACTAAGAAATACCTCTCCGCTAGTTGCACCATATAAGATGACATTTCCAGCTATCACATTTTCTTCAGAACGGAAGGGTGAATCTTTTGGAGGCGATACGATAACTTTCCCACCGCTTAACCCTTTACCGAGATAATCGTTAGCGTCTCCATGTAAACGAAGGGTTATTCCGGCTGGAACAAATGCAGCAAAACTATTCCCGGCTGACCCAGTGAAATCAACTTGGATTGTATCATCTGGCAATCCTTCTCCTCCCCATCGTTTGGTCAGATGGTGTCCGAGTAAAGTGCCCACAGTTCTATTCACATTACGAATGGGCAATTCTAAATGCACTCGATCGCCATGTTTAAGAGAACCTTCAGCTAACTGAATTAAAGTTTGATCTAGAGCGTGCTCTAAACCATGGTCTTGTTTCTCTCGGCAGTACCTAACTGAGTCGGATGGAAGAGGAGGCTGGTACAGAACTGGAGAAAGGTCAAGGCCCGCTGCTTTCCAATGGTTAATTCCATCGGAAACATCTAAAGCGTCAACTTGACCGACTGCCTCTTTAAGTGTTCTAAAGCCCAGTTGGGCCAGAAGTTCTCTTACTTCCTGCGCTATGTATTCCATGAAATTCACCACGTGGTCAGCCTGACCTTCGAATTTTTCTCGCAACTCCGGATTCTGGGTGGCAATACCAACTGGGCAAGTATCGAGGTGGCACACCCGCATCATTACGCAACCCATTACAACCAGTGGAGCTGTAGCGAAACCAAATTCTTCTGCGCCGAGAAGGGCAGCGATAATGACATCACGCCCAGTCTTTAGTTGTCCATCACATTGGACGACCACCCGATCTCTTAAGTTATTTAATAATAATGTCTGTTGTGTTTCGGCCAGTCCTAATTCCCAAGGCGTTCCAGCATGCTTTATTGATGTTAAGGGGGAGGCTCCTGTGCCTCCGTCGTGGCCTGAGATCAATACAACATCTGCGTGAGCTTTGGAAACCCCTGCGGCTACAGTACCGACACCAAGTTCTGACACAAGCTTTACATGTATACGCGCCTCGGGATTAGCATTTTTTAAATCATGAATTAATTGTGCCAAGTCTTCGATCGAGTAAATATCATGATGCGGTGGAGGTGAAATGAGATCCACACCGGGCGTGGAATGACGGACTTCTGCTATCCAAGGCCAGACTTTATGACCTGGAAGTTGCCCACCTTCACCGGGTTTAGCCCCTTGTGCCATTTTTATTTGAATGTCATCGGCATTAACAAGATATTCGCTCGTAACTCCGAACCTCCCAGAAGCCGCTTGTTTAATTGCCGATCTTCGAAGATCTCCATTCTCATCTGGCTCGTATCTGCTGGGATGTTCACCACCTTCGCCGGTATTTGACTTTGCGCCGATTCTATTCATAGCTATTGCTAGAGTTTCGTGTGCCTCAGCAGAAATAGAGCCGTATGACATAGCTCCAGTGGAGAATGTTTTCATTATTTCTTCGATTGGTTCAACTTCATTAATAGGAACCGGAGGCCGTGCATCAAAATTGAACTTAAACAAGCCACGCAAAGTCGCCAAATTCGTACTTTGCTCATTTACTTGATTTGTGTACTCTTTGAAAATGTCGAATCTGCCTTGTCGCGTGGCATGTTGTAATTTAAAAAT
>PBPU01000030.1 GCA_002724825.1 Acidimicrobiaceae bacterium | reverse complement strand
GTTTTGGGAATTGTTTTTACTTTCAAAACCCTAAAATCGTTAGCAATAGCCCAAATAATTATGTTCAGTTCAATGTTTCTATCTGTTGGACAAGCACCCATTCAAGCTATAGAAGGCTGGCTGCATCATGTAGCCGCTATCAACCCAATCACCAATGTGATACGCATGTGCCGTCAGGGTTTTCTTGGTGAAGTTACATGGTCTACAACTCAGCCAGGTCTAATAGCCCTACTAGGGATGATGGCAGGAACGGGTATTTGGGCTAGGATCCGTTACAAGAAAGTCGACGCATAGTTTATTCGCCAGAACGGCCAATAATGTACTAACGTCAGTTGCACGCTGAGAAAGGGGAAGTGTGTGGAAGTAAGTATCAAAATTAATGGTGTCGATCAATCCCATGATGTAGAGCCTCGTATGTTGCTGGTCCAGTATATTCGAGAGGCTGCTGGCTTAACCGGAACAAACATCGGGTGTGACACTTCCTCCTGCGGTGCCTGCACCGTACATTTAAATGGTGAATCGGTGAAGTCCTGCACGGTTTTAGCTGCACAGGTAAGCGGCATGGAAGTCGATACTATTGAAGGCCTTGCTAATGATGATGGCACTTTGCATCCTGTCCAACAAGCATTCCATGAATGCCATGCCCTGTAATGCGGCTACTGTACGCCAGGAATGGTGATGGCTTCTGTTTCAATGATTGAAGAGAACCCTTCAATGACAGAAGATGAGGTGCGTGAAGGGTTGGAAGGAAACCTATGCAGATGCACTGGTTACCACAACATAGTGAAAGCTGTTCTTCAAGCAAGTGAGGTGGCACTATGATTCCGGCTAATTTCGATTACATTCAAGCGGATTCGGCTGAAGCAGCGATTGAGGCTATTGCAGAACATGGAGACGAGGCGAAACTCGTAGCAGGAGGGCACTCTCTTATACCTCTTATGAAGTTTCGCCTGGCAACGCCAGCATATCTTGTAGATATTAACCGCCTTGACGATCTAAAGTATGTTCGTGACGCGGGTGATCATCTTGCAGTCGGAGCGCTTACTCGTCACTGTGATGTTGAAAAAAATGATCTTGTTATTTCAAATGCTGGAGTTCTGGCGCAAGCAACGCATAACGTAGGTGACCCGCAAGTGAGGCACCGTGGGACGATCGGGGGAGCGGTAGCCCACGGCGATCCTGCATCTGATATCCCTTCGGCTCTTCTTGCACTTAAGGCAACAGTTGTTGTAAGAGGCCCTGAAGGAGAACGCGAAATAAAGATAGAGGACTTCTTCACTGGTTTTCTCGAAACTGACCTTAACGATGACGAGATGCTAACTGAAGTTAGAGTTCCTAAACTTCCGAACGCTAAGTGGTCTTTCCAAAAATTCAACCGTCGTGCTCAGGACTGGGCAATTGTTGGCGCTTCCATTGTTTGTGATGAAAATCATGCGGGAGTTGGTCTCGTAAATATGCATTCTGTGCCTTTCAGATCAGAAGCAGTGGAATCCGCACTTCTCAGCGGAGCTAGTGCTGAGGAAGCCGGAGATCTTGCAGCTGAAGGCACAGAGGCACCTTCTGACTTAAATGCATCAAAAGACTATCGTGAACATTTGGCAAGAGTCCTAGTGCGAAGAGGCCTTCAGGAAGCCGGAGTATAGCCGAAAGCGATACTCTTATTCGGTTGGAGGCCTTTCATCAGGCATAGGAACCGGAGGGGGCATTTCATTACCACCCCCTGATTCTACTTTGTATGCGAAAAAATTCGACCCAGTTATTCTCGAAGGATCACATCCCCGAAATGGGATAATTGTATCCAGACCCCAATCCTCTCCATTCGAAGATGAATAACTTCGCATACCGCTTTTACTGCATGTTAGAAGCCGGAATGCTGAATCAAAATATGAAATATCGGGGACAGCACCTTCTACAGTTGCTACATAGACAAAATTCTGTCCATCAAACCCCTTATAAATTTCAGTAAGGCTGTCTTCCTCGGAAGGTATCCCAACAGCCAACCACCATTGGCCATTTACAATTACTAAAGATGGGTCGAACCTATCTTCTTTATCAAGCATCGTGTTCTCTGTTATAAAATTCTGCCCATCACTCGATCTCAGGTGACAGATTGGCCCGGGAGGTCCAGAACGGTCAAAACCATCGAGAACAGTTAAACCTAATGAGCCATCATCCAATTGAATAACATCCGGATCAACCATACCTGAAAATATTTCACCATCTACAGAAATAGGTCCGAGATCTTCAAGTTCACCTGAGTCATCTACTATCCCATGATGGATTGTGTGATCGGACGCAGACACCCACCACAAGTGAATGTCGCCATTGAAAATAAGGCCATCTGGAACGGACCCCCCCGCTAATAATTTATAACCTTCATCTAGAGAGGAGCCGACAAGTGTACCTAACCAAAGTTCATGACTTTCCAGCATTTCCTCCCTTCTTAGCTCCCCATGTCCACTTGAAGTGCATCCAACCATGTTCTGAATATCAGAAGAGTCTGCATCTATGGCCGTCTCAGTTTTTGGCTCCGATACTTCAGGAGTTACTTCAGGTTGAGAAACTAACGTTGGTTGAGGACTTGGACTAGCTGTTGGGGACTCAACCTTAGTATCTCCTCCTTGAAGATCAGCTAGGTCACTACCGCTTCCACCACACGAAATAAAAAGAGCCAAAGAAATAACTGTTAAAAGAAATCGATTCACCATTACAGCCTCTCATATAGAACAGTGGGCTGCTAGATAATGTAAAAGAGATCAGGAAGAACAGAGATAGGTGGAAAGCCGTTCCAGTAGTACATTAGATGTATGAGTTTTATAGCACCGAACAATCCGAGCGATGTCAATCAAGGGCTAGCAAAGCTAGGCTACTTGGCGTCAGAGGGCTTATCTTCATCAATTTTCCTCTCTCTTTCATTACAACGACCACTTTTCCTTGAAGGAGATCCGGGGGTTGGGAAGACCGAGGTAGCAAAAACACTTGCGAAATGGGCTGATACAGATTTAATTAGGCTGCAATGCTATGAAGGGTTAGATGCTTCGCAAGCGCTGTACGAATGGGACTATACAAAGCAATTACTTCATCTACGAGCAGCAGAAGCAACTGGAAGAGCTTCAAAAATTGGTGAGCAAGGCTTAGAAGAAGAAATATACCAAGAACGCTTCTTAGTCAAAAGGCCTCTTTTACAAGCGATTTCCCAATTCTCCCAAAATCCTCCTGTGCTTCTTATTGACGAAATCGATAGAGCTGACGATGAGTTCGAAGCGTTTCTTCTCGAGATTCTTTCAGAATTCTCAATAACTATCCCGGAAATCGGAACATTTACTGCTGAGGTTCCCCCAATAGTCATCATTACTTCAAACCGTACAAGAGATGTGCATGATGCTCTGAAACGTCGTTGTCTTTATCACTGGGTTGAGCATCCAGAGTTTGATCGCGAGGTAGCTATTATTCGTGCAAGAGTTCCTGAAGTCACTGAAGCATTTGCAAAACAGGTCGCTGCAGCAGTTGAACAGGTCAGAACACTAGATTTGTATAAGCCTCCTGGGATTGCTGAGAGCATAGATTGGGCCGTGGCTCTCGGCCGATTGGGGTCCATGTCTTTAAATGAGGAGACAGTTCTCTCTACTCTGGGAGCTCTAGTGAAGTACCGAGAGGACCAAAACCGCCTCCAAGAACATGGCATAACAGATTTAGTAGAAAAGGCACTCGCACGTGCCGGTTAGCGTAAATGAAAAGGCAGCTGAGGTTCCAGAACGACTTACTGTCGGGTTTATTTCTCTCCTACGCTCTCTAGGTCTTCAAGTTCCCATCGGGTCCGCAATAGTATTCCAACAGGCACTTGGAAAAGTGGGTATTGGAAAGCGAGAAAGTGTCTATTGGGCTGGACGATCTACGCTCATTACTGACCCTGAAGATCTTCCAGTTTATGAATACGGATTCCGAGTATTCTGGGAAGGGATAACCGACGCTCTTGAAGAGCGTATACCCTCATATCAAAGAGTAGCTCTCGTAACAGATGATGGAATAGGTACTGAAGAAGAACTATCCGAAGCATCTAACGAGGGGAGAGATGTTATCAACTTAAGGTACTCGCCATCTGAAGTTCTTTGGGAAAAAGATTTTGGGCTGTACACGTCTGAAGAACTAAATGAGGCGTATGAACTTATGAAGAGAATGACTTTATTAGGTGGGATCCGACAGTCGAGAAGGAAAATTTCCTCCAAAAAGAAAAGCCAATACCCTGACCTTCGACGAACTATTAAAAGCTCGCTACGGACCGATGGCGAGCCGATTAGGCAGCGATTCCTCGAAGTCGGAGAGCGCCAAAGAAGAGTTGTGTTCCTACTTGATGTTTCTGGGTCGATGGAGGCTTACTCCAGAGCTCTTTTACGATTCGTTCAGGCGGCAGTAGTTGGACGCCGCCAAGTCGAAGCTTTTACGCTTGGGACTAGATTGACACGTATCACTAGAGAGTTATCATCGCGCAATCTTGATCAAGCAGTTTCCGCTTCGTCAAATGCTGTTCAAGATTGGTCAGGGGGAACACAGTTGGGAGAAACACTTCGGTCATTCAATATTGAATGGGGCCAACGTGGAGTTGCACGGGGAGCGACTGTGATCATCTTGTCAGACGGTTGGGATAGGGGTGATGCGTCGGTGATGTCTGAGCAAATGCATCGCTTAAAGAAAGTTAGCTATAAAATTATCTGGGTTAATCCGCTAAAAGCTTCTCCGGGTTATGAGCCCCTTGCGCAGGGTATGGCTGCGGCGCTACCTTATATTGACCAATTTGTCGAAGGGCACAGTTTGAATTCGTTAGAGGACCTTGCCTACGTCCTTTCTGAATAGAGGAGATTAACGTGAAAGAAATACTTGAAGATATCGATAGGTGGAAAAAAGCGGAGAAAAAAATAGCTCTAGCACGAGTGGTCAAGGTAGAGGGATCTGGCCCAAGAGACCCTGGGGCAACTATGGCTGTCAATGAAGATGGTGAAGTAGCCGGATCAGTCTCCGGAGGGTGTGTAGAAGGTGCTGTTGTAACGGAAGCTCTAGAGATTCTTTCATCGGGAGAGAGAAAGGTAGTTACATTTGGCTACAGCGATGATGAGGCTTATGCGGTTGGTTTAACTTGTGGGGGAACTATCCACTTGTATATCGAACCTTTAGATTGGTAGATATGNGCAAGTCAATTCTCAGCGTTCTTCAAGAAGCAATCCAAGCTGGAAAGCCNATAGCTCTTGCGACGGTAATCGAAGGGGACGAGGTCGGCAGAAAAATGGTTTTCGGNCCTAACGNNGAAGTCCATGGGACCTTAGGAAATGAGTCTCTTGACAGAGTAGTTCTTAGGGATATGTCTGGAGAACTAGAGGCGGGACGAACAGGTACACGCCACTATGGTCTAAATGGAGAAGCCCGCGAGGAAGAGTTAACTATTTTTATCGAATCGTTTGCTCCTCCTCCCCAAATGCTGATTTTTGGTGCAGTCGATTTCACAGCTGCCCTCGTTAGAGTTGCTAAAGTTCTGGGCTACCATGTCATCGTTTGTGACGCAAGGCCAGTTTTTGCTACATCTACAAGGTTTCCACTTGCAGATGCTGTCGAAGCACAATGGCCTGATAAATTACTCGAATCTGTCGGACCTTCGCTAGGAGTGCGTGATGCAGTTTGTGTGCTCACGCATGACAATAAATTTGATGTTCCAGCAATTACTGCAGCTCTAGCAACTGATGTCGGATATATCGGAGTCATGGGAAGTAGAAAAACACATGAGAACCGGTCGAATCGACTTCGTGAAGCTGGCGTAAGTGATGAAGAATTTAAACGTATCATGTCGCCAATTGGCTCAGATATTGGTGCCAGAACACCAGAAGAAACCGCTATTTCAATTTGCGCAGAAATTATCGCCTTACGAACAGGCCGTGACGCAAATAGTCTTAAACAGAGCTCTGGGCCTATCCACAAACCAAGTGATTATTGAATATAACNCGACCATAACCACTAGGATTTCTCTTCCCTCCCTAGAATGAGGATGTGGATGATACTTCGGAAAATCGATCAATTCGAAACAACACCGTAGCGGCTGTTATTCTTGCAGCGGGCCTAGGAGAGCGCTTNGAAGGGGATACCCATAAACTTCTCTCCCCATTTAGGGGCAAGCCGGTCCTCCAGTGGGTTCTAGAAGCCGCAAGCAATGCACAATTCGATGAGNTATATCTCGTTTCTGGAGCAATTGACTTTGAGAAAGAAACGTCCCTAAATGTATTTGACTATGGAGTAACTATTGTTGAAAATCACAGCTATGAAGATGGGCAGGCTACTTCTCTGCGTTCTGCCATTGCAGTTGCTGATCATCACAAACATGAAGCCATTGTGGTTGGATTAGGGGACATGCCGCTGGTCCCATCATCAGCTTGGAGTGCTGTAGCTCAGGCCGAANCGATACTAGCAGTAGCTACATTTTCTGGAAACCGGAGGCCTCCAATGAAGATTCATCATGAGCTCTGGTCGCTTATTCCAATCTCCGGAGATGAAGGAGCGCGATCTTTGCTCCGCCTAAGACCTGACTTAGTCCATGAGGTACCATGTGATGGTAATCCAGTAGATATAGATACACGAGGAGATCTCGCAAGATGGAATTAAATAACGATATAGAAGTCAATGCCTCAACAGCTGAAGTGTGGGAAGCATTTAATACTCCAGAGAAGATTGCTCCTTGTTTGCCTGGAGCTGAGCTTCAAGAGAACGAAGGTGATGAATTCCACGGCATCGTAAAAATTAAAGTTGGTCCAATTACGGCCCAATATAAAGGAACAGCCACATACCTAGAGCGNAATGATGAAGATAAAAGAGTGGTTATTAAGGGAGACGGACGTGATGTACGCGGGGCAGGAAACGCCAGCGCCGTCATCACAGCACAACTTACAGAAATCTCCCCAACAACGACACAGGTAAGTGTGAAAACAGAGCTCACTATTACTGGGAAAGTAGCTCAGTTCGGTCGCGGCGCAATTAGNGATGTGAGCGCAAAGCTGATGACTCAGTTTGCAAAAAATTTGGAAGGACTTCTTGAGCCCAGCGAATCTGNTNGCCCTGCCGAAGAGCTTCCAGATCAGTCAAACCAGAATGATGAAGAAGCACTCAATTTACTTGGGGTAGTAGCTCTTCCCCTGCTTAAGCGATTCGGGATCCCAGTCATATTGGCTGGCGTAGCTGTCTTTCTCATAATCTGGTTTTCAGTTACTTGAAGTAGCTAAAAGAGAATTTCACATGCATCCCATTGACCATGAGGAGATTGAGAATNTGCTTGGTAGAAAGCCTCAAGGNTGTTATGAAGTGGTTGTTAGAAATTCAAGTGGTGAAGCTCGAGTTATACGCAATGATCCTTTTCTTGACGACGGAACGCCGATGCCGACTCTTTATTGGCTTGTTGACCCTGAAGAACGGCGACTCGTAAGCCGTTTAGAGTCAGGAGGAGCAATTAGAGAAGTTGAGGCGCTGATCGGCTTAGGAAGAATTGCCAGAACCNATACCCAATATTCTCATGAAAGAGATAGATATATACCTGATGGCCATACGGGGCCTAAACCTTCCGGTGGGGTAGGCGGGACGCGAAAGGGCATTAAGTGTCTCCATGCCCATTACGCGTTTTATTTAGCTGGCGGAGACGATCCTGTGGGTGCATGGGTCGCTGCAAATATTCAGTAAGGTAAGNATGTGGTTTCGAAACGCCGGAAAGTCGCAGCGATAGATTGTGGGACAAACAGTACTAGGCTGCTGATTGCAGAGATTGGGGATAACGGTCAGTACGAGATACTTAACCGCCGTCAGGAGGTTACTCGATTAGGGGAAGGGGTAGATGCTACCGGTAATCTCAATGGCGAAGCAATCGACCGAGTGTTAGCAACGCTTATGTCATTTAGGGAGATACTAGATGCAGAAGGAATTCAAGAATTTCGGACAGTTGCTACGTCAGCTGTCCGCGATGCAACAAATAGCGGTATTTTTCTCTCCGCTGCTGAGGGGATTCTCCAGAAAGAGGTTGAACTTATCTCAGGTCGGCAGGAAGCTGAACTCTCTTTTTTGGGTGCTACGCATTCTGTAGAAATTGGGGGTCCATATCTTGTCTTCGATTTGGGAGGGGGNTCGACTGAGTTCTCTTATGGAGAAAAAATGTGTGAACAATTTTTGTCAATAAATGCCGGNTGTGTCCGGATGGCAGAAAGATTTATACACTCCGACCCTCCGCTTCCAGAAGAGCTATCTGCGGCTCTTTCGTTAGTGGAACTGCACCTAATAGATGTAGAGAAAGCAATTCCAAGCCTCGATAAAGCGACCACACTGATTGGATTGGCTGGGACTGTATCAGCGATTGCAATGATTGAGCAGGGCCTGGAAAAGTACTCTTATGAATTGGTGCACCACTATTTAATGAGCCATGCAGATATGGAAGAAGTATTTCGGATACTTGTAACCGACAACAGGGAGCAAAGATTAACAAACCCTGGAATGGAAGAGGACAGAGTAGATGTCATAGTAGGCGGNGTATGCATTCTTATACAAATAATGCGTCAGTTTCACTTTACGGAATGCCTTGTCTCCGAAGCAGATATTCTCGATGGGTTGATTCTGCGTCAGATGAACTGAATGCTTTTTCCCTTTGAGATCGNCGGCTNATGGGTATTCAGGCTAGTGTCACTTCACGGGATGATGATTAACATCACTNGGAATAAAAATGAGAGTAACCAAATCACGCCATACTAAGGAAAGCCTTTATGGGAAAAGGGTTATGCTTCGCTCTCTTCAAGTATCTGATTTCTCTGAATGGAATAAAGTTCGACAAGACAATATAAATTGGCTAACAAAATGGGAACCCACCCGTCCCCCTGGAATGCCTGATGTAATAAACGATCGAAACGCTTTTGGGGCGCGATGTAATGCTCGAGACCGAGAGAGGCATTTGGGGTCAGGTTATGGCTTTGGGATTTTTGTTAAAGGAAAATTTTGTGGAGAGATAAATCTGTCTTCCATTCAGCGAGGTCCGTTTCAAAGTTGTTACGTGGGGTATTGGATTGACGAAGGGCACGCCGGTAATGGCTACACTCCTGAAGCTTTAGCAGTAGTTCTAAAGTACGCATTTGAGGATTTAGACCTGCATAGAGTGCAGGTAGCTATTATTCCTAGAAACTCATCAAGTAGGAGAGTGGTNGAGAAGCTGTCATTAAGAGAAGAAGGAATTGCTGAGCGATATCTTGAGATCAACGGAAAATGGGAAGACCACATCCGGTATGCGTTTACATCGGAGGAATGGGATCACCGAAAAGAAGAAATTACAGAACGTTGGATTAGCTAGTCTTGCTCTTCTGNCGGAGAAGGTTTCGAAGTAATTTTTTTCTGAAGACTTTGAACCAAAAGCGAGAACTCCTCTGATTCCATAGATTTAACTTGCGGCACTACTTCGTGTTGGACGGCGTCATCAGAGGAGTCTATTGAGGGCAACTGNTGGAAGGCGACTTTTGTCATAGTTGTTAGGTCTTTAGGATAAGAAGCCGCTTGCTTCGCGATAGTTAAACATTCTTCCATAAGCTTTTCGTCAGGAACGCACTTCCATGCAAGTCCAGTTCTAAATGCGTCAGGTCCTCGGAGTACCTCGCCAAAAAGGACCATTGCTCTAAGAGTTTGAAAATTAGTACGAGCAAGTAACCGCCATGTATGGCCTCCACCTGGGTGGATCCCTATTTGCAAGAAACGACTATCAAATTTTGCAGACTCTGCGGCGATGATAACGTCACACGCCAATGCCATATTCATTCCCGCACCAACGGCTGCNCCGTTTACCGCTGCAACNGTTGGAAGCGTCGAATCAGCTACACGAAGAAAACCTAAATAAATATCACGAATATTATCTCTTTCCCGAGCGGCAAGAAGGTCATCGAGGTCTGCCCCAGAGCAGAAACCTTTCCCTTCTCCAGTAACAATTAATGCCCCGACTTCCTTAGAGTTCTCAAGTTCGTCTAAGACCTGGCATATTTCATCGTTCATTGAGAGATTGATAGCATTACGTTTAGAAGGATCGTTCAAAGTCAAAATAGCGACTCCATCCGAAAGTTCTACCTTTATATAGTCCATAACCTTATTGTGGCTTANGAGAACTAGAGATGCTCAATCCCAGAGGGTTTTCTCGTTTACCTTAGTCACTGTTATCAGCAAGGTATTCCTGTCCGGCCTCACAACCCTGCGATAACAGGCACCATCTACATGGCGGACCAGGTTGTGTAGAAGGCGGCCGTATCTCTAANTGGAGTTCAGCTAGTCGGGTNATACCATTAGAAACTCGGGCAATAGTNGACTCCAGAACCTCCAGAGTAATTTTTTCAGGGCTGAATTCACCCTGATCTAGATAGTAACTGGCTACAAGTCGAGGTGGCACGCCTATTCTAATCGTGTCGAGCAAGGCATAAAATCGTAAGTCATCACGATGAGAAGGAGAAAATTTCCCCGTTTTGAAATCGACGATAACCTTTCCAGCAGTATTTCCCCCAGCTGAACCAAGCGTTAGATCTACCTTTCCGGAAAGAACTACTTTNCCCTTGGCTAGTTCAACTCTAATTGGGGTTTCTAGCATTGGTTTCCAACGTTTTTCAAGAGGGGGCCAAGTTTCAAGAAAAGAACCGACGCGTGAATTCACTTCTCCACATAACTGAGCTCTGTCTCCATTAGTTAGCCCCCGAATCCAATTCCCCATATAGTCGTTTCCTTGCTCCGCTCTTGAAATCGCTTCGTTAGTGAGAGTTAAAGAGTCTTTAGAGCCTTGCCAGAAGATCGATAATTCAATTGCTTTATGCGAGAGTGTTCCTCTCGCCGTGGGAATACTCCACTCAAAATTCTCTTGGCTTTCAGCTACGTACTTTGCTTCACAACCCATCAACTGTGACAGAAGATGCTTATTAACGAATAGTGATTCATTATCGGGTAGGTCAGTAACAACACTTTGGGCGACCTCCTCTAGCTTCGACTTCAATTTTGCCTTGAGGCCATCGCTAAAATCAGGACGTTCGTTTGGCCTTGCTCCAAGCTGAGACAGCACATCCTTCTGGGCAGGATTTAACTGTGTGGAACTCGAAACGTCACTTTGAGTCATAAAGTTTTACGTTAGCTTGAATTTCTATTCAATGATTGTTTCAGTCCATCTTTAATACCAAATGTCACACCCTTAAGTAACAATAGATATATGGCGGAATCAAAATCTTTTCTATTTGCAAACGCAGTTAGGGCGCTTAGTGCAGCAGCTAGGGGGGCAGGATATGAAGTTCCATCGTTCAAAGGGCCACCAAATCTCGGTGAGCACTCACGAACCCTCAAGAGGAACAGCGACGGCTCTGTAACTATCTCAGTCGTATTTCGCGGTCGAGCTTGGTTATCGACTCTTTCAGATATTGTCGAAGGGTTTGTTGTAGCTAATAGCCATCTTGAAAAAGCGCATGAACTTCGTGACATGCTCTGGTCCGTCATTGAGGAATCGGACTTATCAATAATCGCAGCAGCTCCGGTACCTTCAGCTGCGTAAAAGTTAGATGATCATTCCTCCATCGACCACTATTTCAGCACCGGTTATATACCTTGCAGAGTCGCTCAAGAGAAAAGTGACTACCTCTGCTACTTCAGCTGGCTCACCGGAACGGCCCATAGGAATTGTAGAAATCAGTTCGGTAACAACCTCTTCCTCAAGGCCAAATAAAATATCTGTCTCAACTGCGCCAGGATGAACACTATTGCATCGAACCCCCGAGCTAGCTAGGGTCTTCGCTACCCCCTTCGTCATACCTCTGACAGCCCACTTACTTGCCATATAGGCAATATTTGCTTGAGCTCGCATCCCCGCAACGGATGAAATATTGACGATACTTCCGCTTCCCTGACGGGACATTATGGGAGTAACCGCTGCCATTCCNANGTAAGTGCCGAACTGGTTGACTTCAATAACCTTTTGGAATGTATCGGCAGAGCCAGAGAATATGTCCTGTGATGTATAAATTCCGGCATTATTGACAAGACCGTCGATCCTTCCATGCTCATCAAGAACAGAAGAGACAACTTCACTCCAGTTCTCTTTTGATGTCACATCCAAACTTCGGTAAGTGGCGCCTATTTCAACTGCGGTTTCATTACCTTGCTCATCCAGTATGTCTGTGACTATTACTTCTGCACCATTCTCTGCTGCATCCAATGCTTCAGCTGCTCCCATTCCTCTGGCCGAGCCGGTCACAATAACTACTTTTCCATCTAAGATGCCCATTCCGTTCCTCTAAACAACTAGATCGCTATCTAGTAATAAGTGCCCCATCTACTACTATTTCAGCACCGGATATATAGCTAGCTTCNTCNCTGAGCAGGAACATCGCTGTTTCTCCTACTTCATCTGGGGTNCCAGATCGNTGCATTGGCACTTTGGAAACTAGCCAATTTATAGAGTCCTCTCCCAGGTCGAAAAGCATGTCAGTTTCTATCGCTCCAGGATGAATTGAATTGACTCGAACGTTTGAGCTACCCAACTCAGCTGCAGCAGTTTTTGTCATCCCTCTTACAGCCCATTTACTTGCTACATAGGCAACCGCTCTAAGTCCTCGCATTCCTGCTACAGAAGAAATATTGACGATACTTCCCGCTTCTTGTGAGATCATTGNAGGAGCTACAGCATTCATGCCCAAGAAAGTTCCAATCTGGTTAACTTCAATGACGGTTCTAAACACNTCCACCGAGGTCGTTACTACCCCGCCGTGGTCTCTCTGGTCAATCCCGGCATTATTTATAAGCCCATCTATTCTTCCAAATTCACTAAGCGTGAATTCTGCTACGTCAGACCATTGCTCCGGTGATGTTACATCTAAATTCAGATAAACATTTCCCGTTTCATCTGCGATTTTTTTGCCTTCTTCTTCGAGGATGTCAGTGACAACAACTTGAGCACCTAAGGCTGTTGCTAATTTGACTTCTGCAGCGCCTTGTCCCTTTGCACCTCCGGTAATGATTATCGTTTTACCATCAAGCTTTCCCATTATTAGCTCCTCTCGATAAGACGAAGATTAGACCAGAGCTGTTCTTCTTCCTAAATAGTTTTGAAGAAAATGAAATAAGTTTCTGATGGGGTGATGAAATATCTCGTCAGGTAGTCTAAATGTTAAGCCCGAGTGGCGGAATAGGCAGACGCAGGGGGCTTAAACCCCCCGGCTCCTAACAGGGGCATGTGGGTTCGAGTCCCACCTCGGGCACAGAAAGAATAATGCGCATTAACNANTTTCAAGTAAGCTTAAATCAGGGGGAACTATGTTTGATTGTTTAATAACAGGCGGAACGCTAGTTGATGGGACAGGAAAAGAAGGCGAAACCGGTGATGTAGCTATTCAAGACGGGATAGTAGTTGAAGCTGGTGGACGAATTACCGGCAGCAGCAAGAGAGTTATAGATGCGGATGGCGCCCTTGTAACTCCAGGCTGGGTAGATCTTCACACCCACTACGATGGGCAAGTCAGTTGGGACACTGAAATAGCTCCCTCTTCTCATAACGGTGTAACGACCATCGTGATGGGAAATTGTGGTGTCGGATTTGCTCCCGTCCATGAAGGGCAAGAGAAAGAACTTATTGAGCTTATGGAAGGAGTGGAAGACATCCCAGGATCAGCNCTTCATGAAGGAATGGAATGGGGTAAATGGAGTACATTCCCGGAATATCTTGATTACTTATCAACTCGAGAATTTTCTCTTGACGTAGGAGCGCAAATCGCTCACGGGTCCCTCCGTTATTACGCAATGGGAGAACGAGGGCGGTTAAATGAAGATGCAACGGAAAGCGATCTAGCTTTGATGGCAGAACTGGTCACTCAAGCGCTTGACGCNGGAGCAGTCGGTTTCAGTACTTCTAGAATTATNGGCCACAGGTCTTTGTGGGGCGAACCTGTCCCAGGCACATTCGCTCCTGAAGAAGAAGTACTTGCAATAGCTAAAGCGATGAAAACGTCATCAAAAGGTGTCTTCCAAATGATCCCTGCTGGAACTGTTGGGAAGATGGAAAGCTTAGGCGGCGAAAAGTATACACAGCAAGAAGAACATGCCCTTATGGTTCGTGTCTCGATGGTCAGTGGTAGGCCGGTTACATTTACTCTGGTCCAGTCACCTGACTATGATCCCGACACTTGGAGAGAGATTCTCTCTCTAACTGAAGACGCAAATAGTCAAGGAGCGAATATATTNCCTCAAGTTTCTTCACGCCCTATAGGTTTTCTAACTGGCTTAAGTGGATATCACGCTTTTATGCGGAGACCAACGTATCTTCGTGAAGTAGCTCATTTGCCGCTCGATCAGAAAGTCAAGGTCATGGCAAGGCCAGAGATTCGTCAAGCTATTCTCAGCGAAAAAGACATCCCTCCGGAAGCACCAGGCTCCATGGAAAACGTGTATGGACTATTTAATATGGCTGCACCAGCTTTGTATCCCTTAGACGACCCAGTCAATTATGAGCCTGATATCAGNGAATGTATAGGGGCCAGNGCAAGTGCCAGTGACGTTGAACCNATAGATTACCTTTATGANTTCCTTCTCGAAGATGGAGGAAGCCGGTTCGCGTCGTTGAGCGCCATTGATTTACCTGCCAGAATGGACGTTCTGCAAGAGATGCTTCTTCATCCAAGTACGGTAACTGGTTTGAGCGATGCTGGTGCACATGTGACGTTAATCTGTGACGGAACGATGCCAACAACTCAACTAACTTATTGGACAAGGGACCGCGCGAAAGGTGAGAAAATACCTCTGGAATTTATCGTAAGGAAACAGACGGCGCTTAACGCTGAACTATATGGACTCGATGATCGCGGAACGCTAGAAGTGGGTAAACGAGCAGATGTGAATGTAATTGACCTTGATAATCTTCAAGTTTCCCCTCCAGTGCCCCATAACGACCTACCAAAAGGTGGAACACGTTTGATGCAACCCGTTACCGGTTATGTAAACACCTTGTGCAATGGAGTATCTACTCGAGAGTTTGATGAGGACACAGGTTCAAGGCCAGGGCGGTTGGTCAGGAGCTAGCTCTGTTGCTGGCCAGTTAGTTGCCCCATATCGAAATAGTCACGCCACTTAACAATTTTCCCATCTTCTAACTCGAAAACTCCCATAACTGGTAATGCGATCGTGTTTTCTCCCATCACAAGCGTATCTACACGCTCGTTCATGACTATATTTCCNTCGGCAACTTGGTGAAGGATTTCGAACTCAATTGAACTTGCCATNCTAAGGAAGCCCTCTATGAACCCCCNGATATTTTCTTTACCTTCTTGAACCTCCATAGGGATATTGTGGTAAATCGCTGAATCATCGAAATACCCCATGATTTCGTCAAGGTCTTCGTGAGACCAAGCATCGCAAAACGATCGGACAATTTGGTGAGGAGTTTGGCTCATGAACGAACAATAGCCCACTCTGACAAAACTATCTATTCTCAATTAATTGGGTTGAAGCTTGGAACAGACTAATCTTGGAGTCTGCCGNTTTTAGGCACAGGTGAAGCAAATTCAACAGAACTCGAATTGCGGGGAGACGTGGAAAAGGCATACAGCGGTTTNAAGGGAAAAGTTGGGAAAATTTTCTCNACATCTGAACCTGACTGGCCTATCCCACCAACGGCCCCGCCTAACTCTCCAAACGTACTAGTTATGCTTGTCGATGACCTAGGATTCTCAGACCTTGGATGTTTCGGATCTGAGATTAACACACCCAATATTGACGAGCTTGCAGCTGAAGGTATCCGTTACACAAATTTTCATGTAAACCCGATGTGTTCGCCCACTCGGGCTTCACTTTTAACCGGGCTCAATTCCCATATGGCCGGGATGGGACATGTCGCTCATTTTGACCCTGGATTTCCTGGTTATGCTATGGAACTTCGCGAAAATGCAGTAACTATGGGGGATTTATTTCAGGCTAATGGTTGGGCTAGTTTGATGGTGGGAAAATGGCACTTATGTAAGGATTCACAGCTTTCTGAAGCCGGCCCAAAGCATAGCTGGCCTTTGCAAAAAGGGTTTGAGCGTTTCTATGGCATCTTAGGGGGATTCACTAATTTCCATCACCCGCACCGGCTGTGCGAAGATAACCATGCGCTAGACATAGATAGTTACCCTGAGGGCTATTACTTCACTGATGATCTAACAGACCAAGCGGTAAAGATGATTAGAGAACTGCGGAGTTCCCACCCCCATAAACCCTGGTTTATGTATTTTTCGCATGGAGCTGTCCATGCTCCGCTCCAAGCGAAAGAAACGGATATAGAGAAATACCGGAACAAATATGAATCAGGATGGGATGAGGTCCGGAAATTAAGATTCGAAAAACAAAAAGAAATTGGAGTTATACCCTCTGATGCAGAACTTCCCGAGCGGAATCATGAAGAAAGCCATGCGGTAAAAGCATGGGATGAGCTGACCGAAAAAGAGAAAGAGCTCTTCGCTAGATACCAGGAGATCTTTGCGGCGATGGTCGATAATGTTGATCAGAATTTTCTAAGGTTGCGGTCTTCCTTGGAAGAAATGGGTGAGTGGGAAAACACTATTATCGTTTTCACATCAGATAATGGGGGATCGCGTGAAGGCCAAGAATTGGGCACATCAGCGTATTTCCGAACCTTGCTAGCCTTCACAGGGCACAAAGAATTAGAGAGCGTCGACATTGATTACGAACGGTTTGATCTNCTTGGAGGCCCCAGAAGCCTTGCCCACTATCCCATGGGGTGGGCGATGGCTTCGAACACGCCATTCAGACTGTATAAGACCAATACTCATCAAGGTGGGCAACAGGTCCCATTGATTATTTCGTGGCCGAAAAAACTGAACGATCAAAACACAATTAGGACACAGTACCAGCATGTCACTGATCTGCTGCCAACTATTTGTGACCTTGTAGGGATTGAAATCCCCGAAGAGAAAGATGGTGAGATGCTTCCTCCCGCTGCTGGGCATAGTTTTGCCAAGTCGCTGGATAATCCGGAAGTCAGGTCGACCCATCCTGAGCAATACTACGAGATGATTGGGCATCGGGGCTACTACGACGAAGGCTGGTCAGCGGTGACTATTCGAAAGCCGCAAACTCCTTTTTCGGAAGAGAAATGGGAGCTTCACCACTTATCTGAAGACCCGACTGAAATCCGAGACTTATCTGAAAAGTATCCAGAAAAGCTTGAGCAACTGAAGGATAAGTGGGAGCAGGCCGCATGGGAAAACCAAGTCTTTCCTCTAGACGAAGGGAATTTGGTAAAAGAAACGCTGCGTCCACCTTGGGAAGCAGAATTAGTAGAGGAAACTACCTTCTACCCTGGGACTCCCACGNTNGAGAGATGGAAGTCTCAGCAGCTNATCAATTTTCGAAAATGGGGCGTAGAAGTCCTAGTTAACTACAAGNCTGGTGACAGCGGTACGCTCCTNGCCCATGGTGANCAGGGTGGCGGATACTCANTTGCAGTTGAAGAGGGTGANCTCATCTNTACNCATAATGGCTATGGNGANACTACAGAAATAAACTGCGGCANGTTNCCTNTCGGAGAGTCCATAGTNTATTTGAAAGTTGATCCACCNGATTTTCTGACGTGGGATATNGAANTNTTTCTNAATGGGGNCTTAGTTGCNCAACAAAAAGGNCTTGTGGCTCTNTTNGCGATGGCACCNTTTCAAGGAATCGATGTGGGGATTGATCGGAAGTCGCCTGTNAATTGGAGACTATTTGAGAAAAANGGGNCTTTCCCTTTTAGTGGTNANATAGNTAANGTNAGGTATCTCCCCGGTGATCTTACAGANTTTGCNGGGTCAANATGGGTGGACTTNCTTANGGCNGAAGGAACNAAATACGAATAGTGNTTTAGCCTAGACGTAGTGTTTCTAGAGGCTCTAGTTTCGCAGCTTTCCACGCAGGGTAGAGACCGGCAACGATAGAAACTATTAAAGCCATACCTCCGGCGACAAGGAATAGGGGGATGTTAAGNGTCGCAATCCAATTGAGGACGGCTGAAACAAGGTAGATGACNCCTATCCCGGCAACAACACCTGCGATTCCTCCTAANACGCCAACAAATAGCGCTTCTAGGACGAATTGAAAAGCAATAGTTCCTTTTGTGTGTCCTAANGCTCGNCGGATACCTATTTCTCCCGAACGCTGTATCACAGAAATCGACATAACATTNGCGATTCCGACACCNCCTACTAGTAATGCCAATCCTCCCATAAGGAAGAGGACGTTTCGTAATGTCGTATCGACGGCTCCTTGAGCCTCAAGTAGNTCAGAGGGGACAGCAACGGTCACCCCTTCATCTCCNCCTAAGTTGATGGCCACTGGAAGAGCATCAGCTGTGGANTCGACAGCGCCNTCGATNGCTCGTACGTAGAGAGTCGTTGGATTCGCCTCGACNTCGAAGTCCTCCTCAGCAGTTGATTTGGGAATAATCACCGCAGTNTCNAGTTTNGGAACAAGGTCAACGTTNTCTANNACCCCAACCACTCCGTAGATCTGCCCATCGATATCAATNGTTCTAACTTCTCCAGGAAGGTACTGATAATCCTTCGCTAGGTCCTCTCCGATAACTACGGACCTGAACCCATTAGCCTCATCAGCACCGTTAATAAATCTTCCGTACAGCATCTGACCATCAAGAACTTCGAGAAGGTTCTGATCGCTCGTCAGAACGGGTACAGGGATAGTTCTAAAAAAGTCTCTTCCTCCTTGAGAGGGAAGGACCGTCAGACTTCCTATTTCAGTGATACCTGCTACTCGGTCCACTGTTGAAACGTTCTTAGCTCGAACCACAGCATCCTCAGGTAGTGTTGGTGCTTCTCCTCCACTAAATGTCCCGTCAGCTGATGCAACTATTAAGTTTGTTCCTAGTTTCTCAAGGGTTTTTCTGACATCCCCCTTCGCTGAT
>PBPU01000029.1 GCA_002724825.1 Acidimicrobiaceae bacterium | reverse complement strand
ACTCAGGAAAATTTTTGCTTTTTCTCTTCCTTGACCGAGCTGTTCACCTTCATAGGTATACCAAGCTCCAGATTTTTTCACTATGTCCATATCAACACCAGTATCAAGGAGTGATCCCTCACGACTAATACCTTTCCCATACATGATGTCAAATTCTGCTTGTCGGAATGGTGGAGCGCATTTATTCTTAACGACCTTCACTCTGGTTCGGTTCCCTACCACTTCGACTCCGGACTTGAGGGACTCTATCCGCCGAATATCCAAACGAACAGAAGAATAGAATTTAAGAGCGCGGCCTCCTGGCGTCGTCTCAGGAGAACCAAACATGACTCCTATTTTTTCACGGAGTTGATTGATGAATATACAAATAGTCTTCGTTTTATTTAAGTTACTTGTTAGCTTTCGAAGAGCTTGTGACATAAGACGGGCTTGCAAACCCACATGACTTTGGCCCATTTCTCCTTCTAATTCAACCCGTGGAGTGAGAGCTGCAACTGAATCGATAACTATGACATCGATGGCGCCTGAACGAACGAGAGTATCGACAATTTCAAGTGCTTGTTCACCATTGTCAGGCTGTGAGATTAATAACTCATCCACATCAACACCGATGGCTCTTGCATATACAGGATCCATTGCGTGCTCTGCATCGATGTATGCGCATATCCCTCCATTACGTTGAGCCTCGGCCACTACGTGCGTTGCAAGAGTAGACTTTCCTGAGGATTCCGGCCCATAAATTTCTGTTATCCGACCTCGTGGCAACCCACCGACGCCGAGAGCCAAATCAAGAGCCAAAGCTCCCGTGGGTACCGACTCAATTTGCATTGTGGTTTTTTCACCCATTTTCATTACGGCACCTTCACCGAATTGTTTTTCAATCTGACTCAAAGCCATGTCAAGCGCTTTATCTGATTCCATGCTTACCTCGTATCTAGTGGGGTTAAAAGAAACTTCCTAATCAAAGTCATACCCACCATAAATCATCGGTATGACATTATTCATTGCGAATAACATTAGTGTAACTACGAACATTTGTTCGGTCAAGCATTTAAGCAAATTTAGCCATAAATGACCATAAAACAAATGGGGACTAATCTAAATAAAGAACGGAGACACTATGAATAACCCAGAAAAAGCAAATGATGATCTCAGGAACCGTCTTACCGCCGACCAATACTACGTTACACAGGAAGCAGGAACAGAACCTGCCTTCAGCGGATGCTACTGGGATACCAAAGAGGCAGGTGTATATCACTGCATTGTCTGTGATACTGAACTTTTTTCAAGTGAAACGAAATTTGACTCTGGCACTGGATGGCCGAGCTTCTATGAAGCCACTACCTCTGAAAAGGTTCGTCGCGTGGAAGACCGCTCGTACGGCATGGTTCGAACTGAGGCAATTTGTAATGCGTGTGGCGCCCATCTGGGACACATTTTTAATGATGGCCCCCCACCCACTGGAGAACGTTTCTGCATGAATTCGGCTTCACTTCGACTTCAACCCGATACAGATAGTTGATTAGTGAATTTCACCCATCTTAAAGGTTTTCGAATTTCGATTTTTGCACTTGTATTTTCATTGCTTGTTCAGGGTTGCACCAATGAACCGGCAAAAGCTCCGGAGCAAAATACTGAAACATCACAGGATGCTTCCGAAACGATTACCGAAAGCTCAGTAATAACAAAGCAAGCGAGATTCATAACGGAAGACAGCGAGGAAATTTCCGGGCTGGTGTATGGCCAAGGCGATATAGGAATTGTCCTCGCTCATATGCGTGGCCGAGGTAAGTCTTCTTGGAATGAATTCGCAGCAAAAGCAAGCGACTCTGGCTACGTGGTTCTAGCATTTGACTTCCGAGGGTACGGTGATTCGACTGGGGAGAAGGATAAACGAATGGATCGGGATCTTGAAGCAGCGGTCCGCTATATGTTCTTTGTTGAGAATGTTAGGGAAGTTGTCATTATCGGGGCATCGATGGGCGGTACTGCTGCAATAACCATCGCCGATGAGTATAACGTCGCTGCAGTGGCCGCTATTTCTCCATCAACTGCATACGGTCGTATAAACGCACTGGAGGCAGCTTCAACAATGAGAACTCCGCTTCTTCTGGTAATTGCTGAAGATGACCCTCCTTTTAATGGATACGCAAATAGTTTGTTAGCTACTGCTTCAACGACCAGATACCTAGAAATGACAGGAAGCCAGCACGGTACAAATCTATTTGCTGAACACAGCGACGAATTGACCGAGCAACTCTTAGCCTTTGTTTACGCCCAAACGCGTTAAATTTCTTCTTTTAACCGGAGCCGAAGAGCATTAAGCACTGTAATTGTAGTGAATTGCCTTATTCTTTCTCGATCAAAGGGCCATTTCACCGTAGAAGATTTAACAACCCCACCAACCGAAGTGGCCATCCAGACCCGGCCGACTTCCTCCTCAAGGGGCTCCGGCCCAGCTTCACCTGTAACAGCCAAACCAATATCAGCATTTAAGGCCCTACACGCACCAACTGCCATAGCTTCTGCAGCAGCTTGGGAGACGCTAGGGACATCAGGAGTCTTTAAGATTGCGTGCTTTACATCGGAAGAATAAGCCACGATAGAACCTTTGAAGACCTCACTGGATCCAGATACCGAAGTTAAACGGCTGCCTATCAATCCCCCTGTCAAAGACTCTGCCACTCCTAAGGTAAGGCCCTTATCTTTACATATACCCAGAACAACTTCTTCCATTGTTTGGTCATCGTAAGAAAAAATAATTTCATCTCCGAGAATGGAGGAAACAATATCAGCTTCGGCATTTAAGGCATCCTCAACTTCTGATTTTGAATCTCCTTTGGTTGTAAGGCGAACTTTGAGCCCCTCGATGCCACTTGCTAGGAACGCAATGGTTGCACCGCCCACTTGGTCTAATCTTTCAATTTCTTGAGCTAACTTCTCTGACAATCCCGATTCTGAATCCCCCCAAGTCCTAAGGGTTTTTGAGCCGATTATGCTGCTTATACCTGCTTTTGCTCTCATGTCAGGAAGGATATCTTCGAGCACCATTTGCTTCATCTCCCATGGAACTCCTGGAACCGCATAGAGGGTTTTCCCATTAATTGCCGCTTTGAGACCCGGAGCAGTCCCAGGCATTACTGACAAAGTTTCAGCCCCTACTGGAACTTGCGCTTGTCTAAGGTTATTCAATGGCATCTCTCGACCTCTATTGCCAAAGATTGCTGCGATCCGCTCGACAAGATCTTCATCTGTGACAAGCTCAACTCCCATGACCTCAGCTATAACATCCCGTGTTAAGTCATCTTGAGTGGGACCCAAACCTCCACATACAATGACAAAATCCGAGCGGCCTATAGCTTGCTTTAGAGTTTTCTTGATCCGCTCGGGGTTATCTCCGACTTTTGTCTGAAAGTAACTTTCTATTCCGTTCAACGCCAGTTGCTCCCCAATCCATGAGGAATTGGTATCGACTATTTGTCCCAGTAAAAGCTCGGTTCCAACGGCAACTACTTCACAGCTAAATCGTTCCATGGCCTGACCTTAACCTAGACAATCAATGGTGGCATCATCTAAGTTAACGAACTTCCAGAAACTGAAGCTCGATAACCAGATCGGACATATTGCCATCCCGTAATTAGTGTCATTGCCACTGCGACCCAGAGCAGAAGGGTTAGCAGCCAATCAATATTCTCGAAGGTGGGCATCACTGCAATCATCAGCGTCGTTCCTTGAGCGAAGGTCTTCCACTTCGCTAATTCTGTGGCTGGAACAACCACTAATTTTCTTGCCAGCCAGAACCTGTATGCAGAGATCCAGAGCTCCCTTAGAACAATCAGAAGGACCGGGAGCCAGTAGAAGCGTCCAATTGACCAAAGTGAGAGCATGCATCCAAGAACCACTACTTTATCTGCTAGCGGATCAAGGAACGCCCCTGCTTTAGTTACGCTGCCAGTAGCTCGCGCAAGGCGACCATCGACAGCGTCACTAACTCCAAAGATTGCGCCTAGAATGAACGCTGGCCAAGAAGTCCCACCGTGGTCTTCAGCGTTCAGAATAATTATGAACAATACCGGGGACGCCACGATCCTGGCCATTGTGATTAAATTGGCTGGGGTCGCTAAACCAGCCGAGGAGTAGCGTGGTTGGTCTTCAGTCATGGGCCCTCTCGATAATCAAAATTCCCAAGTTGCGCCTTAAGATCCACTCCTAAAGCTTCCTCTATAGTTACTTCTTCGAAACTTCCGACCTCTAGGGCATCCGGAACATAAATTAACCCATCAATCTCCGGAGCTTCACGGTGACTGCGCCCTACGCCCCTACTTTCAATAAGCACAGTAACTTCTTCACCTATCATGGAATCTCGTTTCTTTTCTGTTATGACATCCTGTGCTTCACCTAACTCGCGGAGTCGCTCCATTACTAGGGGCTGATCGACCTCCCCAGTGAGCGTTTCGGCGTATGTTCCAGCTTCCTTTGAATATGGGAAGAATCCGCACCAATCAATTTCGTTCTCTTCGAGGAAACGAAGCAACTGATCATGATCCTCCTCGGTTTCCCCTGGGTAACCGACTATAAAGTTTGTGCGAAATGCTGCATCTGGCCTAATTTTTCTGATGTCTTTAATGACCTTAGTGAACCGTTCCCCGTCTCCCCATCGACGCATTTTCCGAAGGAGCGGTCCTGACACGTGTTGAAGGCTTAGGTCAAAATACGGAACTGGGCTATTAGCAATTATTTCTACTAGTTCGCCAGAGAGACTAGAAGGGTACAAGTACAAAAGACGGACCCAAGGGACTATACCACTGACCTCTTTTACCAAATCAACAATACCCTCAGGTGACTCGCGTTGATCTCTGGCCCAAGAGGCAAGGTCTTGAGCTACTAGAACCACTTCCTGTAATTCGAGTGAGATAACTTCTTCTCGGATTTCAGGAATCGATCTAGACCGTTGTGGTCCTCTGAAAGATGGGATAGCACAAAATCCGCAAACCCTATCGCAGTCTTCGGCAACCTTCACATAGCCCCACGGCTCTTCTCTTTTGGGACGAGGTAAATTAAGTAAGTCAAATTTGGGAACATCTGGTTTTGAAGAAATATTTACCGGAACGCCGAAACCAGCGATTGCATCCACATCGCTCTCTAGCGAATTTGAGATTTCCTCCCCATACCTTTCTGCCAAACATCCCGTGACAACCACTTGAGTATCTTCTGAACGCATCTGACTATATTCAAGTATCGTTGCAACACTTTCTTCTCTTGCTTCCTCAACAAAGGAGCATGTGTTCACAACTATTAGATTTGCATCAGTAGGAGTCTCTGCTGGACTCATACCATCTACGAGGAGTGTTCCAGCTATCTTCTCGCTATCAACCTTGTTTTTGGGACAACCTAAAGTTTCAATCCAAAAGCTTTTCTTCACCTCTTAAGCGTACCGTCCTAGGGTGTTTGATGCAGATACTGATGGAACTCTCTAGGTTCTGTAGCTTCTAGGCTCCGACTAAAATCATCCATACGATGTATGCAGAAAGGAGAAGCACTGCTTCAAATCTAACTATCTTCCGACCTAGAAGAATGAAAATGGTGCTTAAGGCAATCGCAGAAAGCGTAAGAGTTGTACTGAAAGCGCCAACGATAGATCCGTCCTTACTTTCCCCCGGGGCGATCAACCCGATAAAGCCACCTATCCCAAATCCATTAAAAACATTTGACCCTAGAACAGTCCCTATTATCAAGGCATGTTTTCCTTTTTTGGCTGCAACGGTAGACGCTACAAGCTCAGGTAGAGAAGTCCCAACTGCTATTAAGCTGATACCGATAAATCCGCTCTTTACCCCCCACCGGTCAGCTAAGTCAATAGCGCCTTCAGTGACAGCGTAAGAAGCAACTACAACTCCCACTAATGAAGCAATAAGCTTAAGTATCCCCTTCGACAAATTGTATTTTTCTGTTGCTGTGTCGTCGGTCTGTTTAGCTGATGCAATAAGTCCAGCTTCGTCGTCTGCACCCCATTTGTACATTAGTGAAAGCGAAAGCAGGAGAAGGAGAATCATAACAGCCCCTTCCCATCGACTTATTCCACCGCGAATGAAGTATATGAATCCAATAGTAGATAGCAGAGAAAGGGGAAGGTAAAGATCGCGACTACTAGTCGAAATGGGGGATTGACTTATTAGAACAGCCCCTCCAAGAACCAGAGAAAGATTCGCAACCATCGATCCAACTACATTACCGGTTGCCAAATCGATATCGTCCCGGACTGCTGAAGCAAGAGAAACTGCTAACTCAGGGAGGCTCGTCCCGAAACCTACGACAATGGCTCCAACAACTGCTAGTGAAACTCCCCAGTAGAGTGCCAGGTCACTTGAGGACTCGACTAGTGCGTTAGCACTGTATACCAAAACAGCAATACCGACAAGAACAAACGCTAGAGACAGAATCATATGTTACAAACTACCTTTTCAGGTNACGCATCGGCGCTTTCGGCAAGCTGCTCCTGAGTAACTAGGACTTCTCGCGGCTTTGAACCTTCACTGGGGCCAACGATTCCTCTCTCCTCCAGCATGTCCATTATCCGCCCAGCACGAGCAAAACCAACTTTTAATTTCCGCTGAAGCATTGAAGTTGAGCCGACCTGCGACTCGACAACTAGATCTATTGCCTTTAACAAAAGCTCGTCGTCTTCTGCATCCCCAGTCCCACCGCCTGGAATCCCGCTACTAGGAACTGTAATTTGCTCTTCGGTAATCGAAGGTTCTTCATCTCCTTCTGGATCAATCTGGTCTTGTTTTAGCCGCGCAGCCTGCTTGCGCCAACCCTCAACAACTCGACGAACTTCACCTTCACTTACCCAAGCTCCTTGAATCCTTTGAGGTGAGGATGATTTAGGGTCAAGCAGTAACATGTCCCCTTGACCAACAAGCCGTTCAGCCCCCCCTTGATCAAGGATCACTCTACTATCGGTTAAACTTGAGACCGCAAATGCAATCCGAGCAGGAATGTTTGCTTTGATGACTCCCGTAATCACATTGGTCGAAGGCCGTTGTGTTGCAATAACAAGGTGTATTCCAACTGCTCGGGCTTTTTGAGCTATTCGACATATAGAATCTTCAACATCTCGTGGAGCCACCATCATAAGGTCTGAAAGCTCATCGACAACAACAAGGATAAATGGAAGGCGTTCGTATGTTTTGGGCGTTCCGTCAGGATTAACAGCGCTAGGTGGAGCTTCAATAGTCCCTTTATCATATGCAGCGTTGTAGCCTCCGATGTCACGGAATCGGACTTCTGAGAGTAATTCGTACCTCCTATCCATCTCTCTACAGGCCCACTGCAAAGCATTAGCGGCTTTTTTCGGATCGATGACTGGCTGAGTGAGAAGGTGAGGGACTTTCTCGTATTGAGTCATTTCGACCATTTTCGGATCTATAAGGATCATTCGAACCGTCTCTGGAGTTGAACGCATTAATACCGATGTGACAATGCTATTGATGCATGAGCTTTTCCCTGCACCTGTTGCTCCAGCGAGAAGAATATGAGGCATCTCTGATAAATTCATCAACATTGACTGACCGTTAATGTCTCGACCAACTGCGACCTCGAGAGGATGTGTTGCTTTTCTTGCTTCTGGAGCACTTAGAATATCTCCTAGTGCAACGACCTGCCTCTCGTTGTTCGGAACCTCGACGCCTATAGCTTGTCGACCTGGAATAGGAGCTAAAATTCTGACGTCAGGGGATGCCATGGCATAAGCAATATCTTTGTTTAGTGAAGTAACTTTTGAAACTTTGACCCCAGGTGCTAGCTCTAATTCATATCTTGTGACAGTAGGGCCGACAACCATTCCTACCAGTCTGGTTTCTACCCCATGTGTTGCTAATGCTCGCTCGAGAACGCGGCCTCTTTCTTCAACGAGGGCTTCGTTGACATCTCTGGTGGTCGAACGGTCAAGAACTTTAACCGAAGGTAACTTCCAAGGTGAACCTTTCGCTCCCGGCCCAAGTTCAATTTCAAGCTGTTCCCCTGTTTCAAGAGGTCCTGCTTTCTTGAACCCTTTTCTAACTTTCTCTGGTTCTGTTGCGGCACCATCATCTGGTGGGTCCACCTCTTTTTTGCTTTCGTTATGAGAATCGGCTTCATTTTCTTCGGGCTGCTCTGGCACGTCCTCCTGAACCGGAACACCGATATTCCGAGATTCACCATCTATCTGAATTTTTGGCTGGCTAACGCCATCACGGAAACTACCGACCTCATCTTTACTTTCTCCCAGTATGAGACGTATTGACTTCGAAGTGACCCTTCCAACAGCCTTAAGAAGGCGCCATACTTTCCCCCCTGCTTCACGAAATGTCACGCCTGTAGCTACGATGACACCGAATAGGCCCGCTGCGACAAGGACCAGGGAGGCGCCTAGTTGTTCAAAAGCAGCACGAAGCGGAGTGCCGGTTAAATATCCGAGCACTCCACCCCTCTTTTTTAATTCGGTAAAGTCTGATAGGCCATAACTTGCTGCATTGTCATAGAAATGAGCTAGCCCACATATCGAAGCGAAAATGAATAATCCCCCGATCAATATTCTCGCTGGTAAAGCTGAATCATCTTCCGTTTCGGTCTCACCTTTAGGCGAGTGGAATGAGAGAGCTAAGCCAGCGATTATGAGCGAAACTGGTGCAGCGTAACCGACCGATCCAAAGCAGGACAAGAAAATCCAGGGACCTAATATTTTTCCTACTACCCCAGCAAGGTCAAAGTACAAACCAAGAGTTGACAAGAGTCCGATAACTAAAAATACAAGACCTAATATGTCTGATTTATGACCAGAAAACGCTTTCCCCGCCGATTTACCTAATCCTTTTAGTAACGGCGGCGGTGAAGCTTTCTTTGATGGTTGCGAATTCTTGGATGGGGCTTTTTTCATTTCTTTTAACTCTCTGCCAACTTCTGATTCTTGTGCTGAGAATTCTTTCAGGTTTGTTGATAATTAAACGTTAACACTAACTATAGGACATTTCGGGGTGCCCTATCAGCAACCTAACCTATGGTTAATATCAAAAGTTTTGGTCATACTTTTCGCACGATGGGGACAATCATAGGTCTTCGACCTGTTAACTCATTTACTAGACTTCCAGTGATTCTCCTAACTCGCTGCTCTAAATCATGATCTGTTGCATTCTCGCTAAGAAGTGTTTTTTGAACTCCTTTTTTGACCGCAATTGCGATCTCCTTTTCAAGCCTTTTCGCATTGTGAGCACTTACCCAGCCTTTACTGACGATATTTGGATCTCCAAGAATTGCATTCTCCTTTTTAGAAATCTGCACTGTTGCAATTACGAATCCTTCTTTTCCTAGAATTCTTCTATCAGAAAATATTTCGTGTTCGTATTCAAGGATTCTTCCTTGAACAAACGGGTAGCCCCCTGGAGTGACTTTTTCTACAAGCTGTATTTCATCGTCACTAAGTTCAATTTGGTCGCCATCTGTAGCGAGAAGAATTCTTTCGGAAGACATTCCTATCTCAATAGCTAGGTCTTTATGGGCGACCAAGTGCCTATATTCTCCGTGAACTGGAACGAACCACTCAGGATTGGAAGCCTGGTGAAGTGATCGAAGCTCTTCCTGTTTTCCATGTCCTGAAGTGTGAAGTCCTAGATGGTCTGAATGCAAAACATCAGCGCCTCGCNTCATGAGGTCATTTATCATTTTCCCCACACGCTCTTCATTNCCAGGAATAGCCCTTGATGATAGGATAACTGAGTCTTGTTCACCTATAGAGATCCAACGGCTTTGCCCAGTTGCGGCCATAGCTAAGGCTGAGCGAGGCTCAGCCTGTGTTCCAGTACTAATAATACATATTTCGCGTGGAGGATAGTTACGAANATCTTCAATATCTACGAAGTGTTCCTCTTTAATTTCTAGGATCCCCAGCTGACGAGCTAAGGAAAGATTTTTTTTCATTGATAGGCCTAATGTAGAAATTTTTCTCCCNGTATTAATTGCTGTCATCGCAATTTGCTCGACTCGATGGATGTGGCTTGCGAAGCATGCGNCAATAATTCGGTTATCGTCGTTAGATTTAAATGCCTTATCCAAAGAAATAGCAATATCAGACTCTGAAACGGTGCTTCCTGGTATATCTGAATTCGTTGAATCACAAAGCAAGAGGCGGATGCCTGGATCTCTCGAAAGCTCAGCGATTCGATTTAAATCAGTTAGTCGACCATCAACTGGNTCCAAGTCCAGCTTAAAGTCACTGGAGTGNACGATTAAGCCTTGAGGGGTTTGGATTGCAGATATTAAACCTGCAGGAACAGAATGAGTCACAGGAAGAAACTCNCAGGGGAAATCCCCAATAGAAATCTTTTCACCGTCGCTTNCTTCTNTTAACTCACAACGATTTAGAAGTTGACGCTCTTCTAGGCGGTTTCTGATCATTCCAAGAGTAAATGCCGATCCGTAGATAGGGAATTCTACATGTTCAAGGAGATAAGGAAGAGCTCCGATGTGATCTTCGTGGGCATGAGTCGTGATGCATCCGACGATCTTTTCTTTTCTATCCAACAGATACGGCAGGTCAGGAAGTACTGAATTTGCTCCAGGCATATATTCATCAGGAAATAACTGGCCACAATCTAGAATTAGTATCTGATTTAGGCTTTCGATAACGGCACAATTTCTACCGATATCCCCTAAACCTCCCAGAAAGGTTACCCGTACTTTTTCCATAGTTTGGGATTAGTCTCCTGATGAGTCTGGTTCGATGCTTTTCCCAATTTCAGTTTCTTCTAAGACCTTTGCTGCTAGGTCTCGAAGGTTAGCTGGCACAGAATGCATTGGAGGGCGTCCTTTCCCTACCTGGAAACCGATCAATTCCATCATAACTTTTGCTGGGATGGGGTTGGGAGCTTCAAGAGATGACTCATATAGAAAAGAGTTCTGCAAGTTTGCGTTTATTCTTCCTGCTTCTTCAAGATTTCCGCTTTCGATAGCGAGCATCATTTTTTGGTGCTCAGGTCCTGTCCAATGGGTAGCTACACCGACAACACCCACTGCGCCAATAGCCAGAAGTGGCAAAGTTAATGAATCATCGCCTGAGTATACTTCAAAGTCTTTGGGGGCTTCTGACAAGAAGTATGCAGTTTCCGACGGGTCTCCAGCTGCATCTTTGAGGGCCACAATATTGTCTACAGTATGTGCAAGTTCAAGTAGCGTGTTAGTTTCAATTTTTCTTCCACTTCGGGCGGGAATGTCATAGAGAACGATAGGAAGTTCAGTCGCTCCTGCGATCGCCCGGAAGTGATCCAGTAATCCAGCTTGTGAAGGCCGGTTGTAGTAGGGAGTTACACTTAAAATTGCGGAAGCGCCAGCCTGATCTGCTTTTTGAGTTAGCTCGATAGCTGCACTGGTGTCATTACTACCAGCTCCTGCGATTACAGGAGCATCAACTGCATTCACTACGGTTGCGATCAATTCAGTTTGCTCATCATGAGTTAGGGTAGGTGATTCTCCTGTTGTTCCAGCCACAACTAGACCATCGTTACCATTAGCTATAAGCCACTTTGCCAGAGACGCTGCAACACCAAGATCTAAATCTCCTGATTCGCCGAAGGGCGTAACCATAGCCGTTAAAACTTTACCGAATCGAGCCATTGTTGCCTTTCGTTGACAAGCCGTTACTTTGAGAATAGCAGCGCTTTGAAGTAGTTCTTTGCGAATATGCGACTAAAGATAGTCGATTGGAATCTCCGAATGTTTATTTTTTCCTCCGGCTTTTTTATTGTTCCGCCATAAAACAACTGGATATCCAATAGCAAACACTGCAGCAAAACAGAACCACTGGACTGCGTAATTGAGGTGGGGGCCATCATCAAAATTAGGGATTTCTAGCTTGAGTGGTATGCCTTGATCTTGATTTTCTGGCTCTTGGGATTCCAGTTGAATGAAAACAGGATATATCTTATAGCTCAATTGCTCTTGATAGCGCTTTAGATCTACTCGCCCAAAGCTTTCTAAAACTCCATCTGCTCGATCACTTTTCTGTAAACCAGATGCTTCTGTCGTTTCTCGAATTAGGCCACTGATTCGCACCCCTCCGACTGATTCAGGAGAAAAGTCTTCTGCACTTAGCGGAATCCACCCCCTATTGACAATGACTGCTAGGTCTTCCTCAATGAGGAGTGGGGTGAGGAGCCAATATCCCGGAGCTCCGTTTAGCGAGCGGTTTCTTATTAGGACATTGTCTTGATCTCGATATTTACCTGTGGCAGTAACTCTTCTAAATTCGAGAGAGCCACCAATTTCCCATAGATCGTTTACTGCAACTACTTCTTCTATGGGTAAGGGAGCAGCGGCTGTTCTTTCTTGCACTTCTTGGTTTAGTTTCTGCTTGGTATCTAACCGATCTAGCTGCCAGAGCCCCATAAAGACCATCACAATTACAGCAGCCCCTATAAGAATATGAACAATAGCTTTTCTCATAGGTTGAGTAGTGCTTCAAGTCCTAGCGTGACGCCAGGAAAGTCCCTCACTTTTTTAACTGCTAGTAATACCCCAGGCATGAACGATGAGCGGTCATAACTATCTTGACGGATAGTAAGCGTCTGTCCCTCTGTCCCAAAAATCACATCTTGGTGAGCTACCATCCCTTCCATCCGAACGCTGTGAATTGGAATACCACCTTCTGTTATTCCCCCTCTAGCTCCGCCAAGTATGAGGTTACTTGTAGAGCTTTCGTCCCATTCAGTAGATGATGCACTTATGCGCTCAGCTGTTGTTAGCGCTGTGCCTGATGGGGCGTCAATCTTCGAGTTATGGTGATATTCGATGATTTCAACGTTATTAAAGTGTGGGGCCGCTATTTCCGAAAAGCGCATCATTAAGACAGCGCTGATAGCAAAATTTGAAGCTACGACACAGTTACTGTCTTTAAACAGGCTGCCTAATGTTGTTATGTCTGATTCTGTTAATCCGGTAGTTCCTACTACGGCATGAATCCCTGCTTTTGCCACACGTTGCAGATTTCGCCGAGCAGAATCAGCAACAGTGAAGTCTACGATCACATCAGCATCTTCGAGTGCCGAAAAGTCATCGGTAATGCTCACGTCAGACCCAGCTACGTTTTCGCCAACGTTCATCTCATCTATTGCTGATACGAGTGAAGTGTCAAGATCATTGACTACGGCCCTACATACCTCAGAACCCATCCGTCCTGATGCGCCGAGTACTCCAACTTTTATTGCCATACTATGATTGTGCCACGGTGGCGAGGCCACTGTGCGCTAATTACTCGAAATGATGTGATTGTTCTGCTCTATAAAGGACAGCAGAGGGAGAAACTATCTGTTTCTCCCACCTCGTCCTTTGCCTTTACGATTTGAGTTGTTTCCAGAATTCTTTCTGCCCACAGCTTGAGGACCTAAATCACCAAGATCAGCGACTAAACCTTCTTCGAATTCGTCTTCAAAGCTTCTAGGATCATCATTGGTTGACTTATTTTTATCTTCGTCCTTTCCAGGATTTTCCTCATCGTTATCATTTTCGTTCTCAGTATTGTCTCCAGATGAACCATCTTCTACAGGAACTAGGCTTATCTTTCCGTTTGGATCAATGTCTTCAACGCGTACTTCTACTTCTTGACCTAATTCGAGCACGTCTTCGACCTTGTTGATGCGCTTATTCCCTCCGATCTTGGAAATATGTAGCAACCCGTCTCGCCCAGGGAGAATATTAACGAATGCTCCAAAATTAGTAATATTGACGACTTTACCTGTGTAGGTCTCCCCCACGTCAGCTGTCGGAGGGTCAAGAATTAGGTTAATTTGGCGTTCAGCTTCATAAACTGCATCACGATCGGTTCCGGCTATAGCTACTGTGCCAACAACTCCGTCATCATCAACAATGATCTCAGCACCAGTTTCCTGCTGCATGGCATTAATTACCTTACCTTTGGGACCAATAACTTCACCTATCTTATCGAGTGGTATCTCAAAGCTAATTATCTTTGGCGCTACATCACTAACATCATCTCGAGGCTCAGAGATTGCTGCTTTCATCACATCAAGGATTGCCAATCGAGCTTCTTTCGCTTGGTTAAGAGCAGCAGCTAAAACCTCTGCAGGGATACCATCAATCTTTGTATCTAATTGAAGGGCTGTAATGAAGTCTGATGTTCCGGCTACTTTAAAGTCCATATCTCCAAATGCATCTTCGGCTCCGAGAATGTCAGTTAATGCCGTGTACTTTCCTTCAGCGTAAACAAGGCCCATAGCGATACCAGCCACAGGAGCTTTAATAGGAACTCCTGCATCCATCAGGGATAGGCTTGAAGAGCAAACAGAAGCCATAGATGAAGATCCATTTGATGACATCACTTCTGAGACAAGTCGAAGGGTGTAGGGCCATTCTTCTTCACTTGGAATTACCGGAAGAAGGGCACGTTCAGCGAGAGCACCATGACCGATTTCGCGTCGTTTTGGACCACGCATAAATCCGGCTTCACCTGTTGAAAACGGTGGGAAATTGTAATGATGCATATACCTCTTACGAGTGATCGGGTCTATCCCATCAATCATTTGATCCATTCTCTTCGTTCCCAAAGTAGTGATATTGAGAACTTGAGTTTCGCCTCGTTGGAATAGTCCGGAACCATGCGCTGTAGGGATAATCCCAACATCGCTAGATAAAGGACGAAGGTCAGCCGGAGTTCTTCCGTCTATCCTCAGGCCTTCTTCGACGATCCTCTTTCTAACTATGCTTTTAGTCAAAGAACGGATCGCCGCATTAATCTGCTTTTCAGCATCTTCGTCATCGAATGTTTCTAATAGGCCCTCTTTGATCTTCGAGGCTGCAAGAGCTTCGGCTTCACCTCTTGCCGTTTTATCAGCGATCTTCTGGCTTTCAGCGATTAGATCTGCGCCTTCCTCTTCAACAGCAGCATAAATCTCTTCGCTGTAGTCGACAGCTATTTCTACTTCCATAGTTTCCTTTGCTCCAGCAACCTGAACTAGTTCTGATTGAAGAGAAATAGCGTCTTTAATCGGCCCTTTAGCAAACTCTAGTCCCGCAGCAAGTACACCCTCATCAACTTTTGGAGCGCCTTCTTCGTAGTACTTCCAAGATTCAGGTGTTCCTCCAGCTTCTACCATCATGACAGCTACATCGCCATCATCAAGCAATCGCCCTGCAACAACCATTTCAAATGTTGATTCTTCACCTTCTTCATAGGTCGGAAGAGAAATCCATTCCCCATTCTGGTCGTACGCAATTCGGACACATCCAAGTGGACCCTGAAAAGGTATGTCCGAGATACACAGTGCTGCTGAAGCAGCATTAATAGCTGGTACATCATAAGGATTTTCCTGATCAGCTCCAAGAACCGTCGCTACTATGTGCACATCATTTCTAAATCCTTCTGGAAACAAAGGTCTTAAAGGTCTGTCGGTCAGACGGCAAGCTAAGATTGCTGTTTCGCTTGCTCTTCCTTCTCTTCGAAAGAAAGAACCCGGAATTTTCCCTGCTGCATAGTTTCTTTCTTCGAAATCAACTGTTAGTGGGAAAAAGTCAGTTCCGGGTCGGACATTTTTATTAGATGTGGCAGTGACAAGAACCTTAGTTCTTCCTATGGTCACTACAACCGAACCATTAGCTTGACCAGCAAGGACGCCGGTTTCTAATGATAGTACTTTCTCTTCTGCGCCTATCGCGCTAGATACTGAAATGGCTTCAGCCATTTGAACTCCTTTTCAAGGCAATTGCCTTAATCTTTGGCTCCGGACGTTCCGGTGACCACCAGCTGCAGAGTTCAACTTTCCAGTTGAAGAGGCCCAAATCAAAGAATACTCAGGCCGCTTCAACTGGCAGCTGACTTATTACAGCGGGATTGTTTTTTTGTTTATTCCTTATAGTAGTTTACTATTTCTGTTTCTAGGGTATCCGATTTCTACCAGATAAACCCTGAGGTGTTGACTTATAGCTATCGGCGAAGACCGAGCGCTGAGATGATCTCCCTATAGCGCTCTACATCATTCTTTCTAACATAGTCAAGCATTCGACGACGACGCCCTACCAACATAAGCAAACCACGTCGACTATGGTGATCTTTTTTGTGAACCTTTAAGTGCTCAGTCAAATGGTCAATTCGGTCGGTCAATAATGCAATCTGAACTTCCGGAGATCCGGTATCAGACTCATGAAGACGGTGTTTTCCAATTGTTTCGTTTTTCGGTGGAAGGTTAGCTGCCATCGTTAAATTTTCCCTTCGGGTCTTTTACCCTGCCCAATCGCCGATTTCCGAACGAAAGAGCAAATGTTCCAAAAAAGTAATCTTTATTGAACGATCGAAGGCTACCAGCGTAGAGAAGAAACTACACCTAAGAACTATTTTTATACGGTTAATCTGCTCTCAGAATGGATTGGGAAGCTTGCACATCAGATTTTAATTGTGAGATAAGAGCATCCACCCCATCAAATTCTCGCTCTTGTCTTAGGTACTTCACAAACTCTATCTCGCCTAATTCTCCATATAACTCTCCATCAAAATCGATGAGGTGGGCTTCGAGAATAGATTTACTGTCATTTGTTTGGAAAGTTGGTCGGCGGCCAATATTTACAGCTGCCATGTGTCTCGACCCATCGGGACGCTTATACCAACAGGCATAGA
Source organism: Acidimicrobiaceae bacterium (assembly GCA_002724825.1). Classification (GTDB taxonomy): domain Bacteria; phylum Actinomycetota; class Acidimicrobiia; order Acidimicrobiales; family UBA8592; genus UBA8592. The sequence continues at coordinate 4,921 of PBPU01000029.1, read as the reverse complement.
CCCCATCTCTGGGTAAAAGCATTTCTTCAGGAATAGATAAATTTGCCGTTGGGAAACCTATTTGTCGACCTCGCTGATCCCCTTCCACAACAGTTCCCTCAAGTTCAAATCTGCGACCTAACATTTCTGCAGCTACTTGCATATCACCATCGGCCAGCTTCATTCGAATCGCTGTTGATGAGACCACGATGTCTGGTAATGACGAATTCCGAAAGAGATGTAAACCATGGACCTCTATACCTTCCTTGGCTCCCTCCTGCTTTAGGAAAGCTACATCTCCTTCTCGATTATGGCCGAATTGAAAATCTTCTCCCACAATAATGGCTTTTGCTTTAACGCCTTTGACGAAGACCGAATGAAAGAATTCTGCTGCTGGAGTCATCGATCGCTTCTTGTCAAACTTTATGATGTAGGCGTAATCAATTCCTTGCGATTCGAATAGTTCCATCTTTTGGGAAAAAGATGTTAATAGTTTTGGAGCATTTTCAGGACTAGTAACTCTTGTCGGGTGTTGATCAAAGGTAATAACTGCTGTGGCAAGGCCTTGCTCTTTAGCTTTCTCTCTGAGTTGAGAAAGGAGCTGACAATGTCCTAAATGAACGCCATCATACACCCCTATAGTGGCCGCAGTCCCTTGGACATTGTCTGGGACACCCGATTGGTCATTGATTAGTTGTATCGCCATGTTGAAACAGTACCGACCCCTTGCGTTTGTTCCTATCTATATCCCATTTTTTTAGTTGTTATCATCTGGGATAACTACATCAGGCTTTATTGTCTTGCCCTTATGTGATTTATAGACAGCCAAAAGCTTTCCTTGCTTATCGATGAATACCCAAGGTTCTGGTACACCTTGAAGTTGAAAGTGGGTTTTTTCAAATATATTTCCAACTCTGATCAGTGCGGCATCTTTCTCATCAACAGTGATTTGGGAATAGTCTTTTAAACCCTCGGTCATGCCGATAATACTGATCTTTTCGATAGGACTTGCATCCGACTCGTTGAACGACCCTATCGCGTTTCGTCTCAAATCTCCTACATGTGCGACTGTTCCAGCAGCTCGGGCTATGTCTGAGACAAGAGAACGGATGTAAGTTCCGGAACCACAGATGACACTAATTCTGTAGATGTCCTCATCAGCAGTTTTTTCGATGGAAAGTTCATAGATACTGACTTTCCGGGATTTCCTCTCTATTTCCTTTCCCTCTCTTGCAATCTCATATAATCGTCTACCCTCGACTTTTACTGCTGAGACCATTGGGGGGATTTGGAGTATCTCTCCCACGAATTGAGTGCCTGCTTCTTGAAGACTTTTCAGACAAACCCCTTCTGTGCTCTGGGTATTGGTAATTTCACCTTCCGCATCTAACGTCGAAGTTTCCGCACCGAGAACCATAGTTGCTGTATAACTTTTCGGTAACTCGGTAAGGTATTTAAGTAATCTTGTTGCCTTCCCTACCCCAAGAATAAGAACTCCTGTTGCTGGAGGATCTAGGGTCCCCGAATGGCCTACTTTGCGCATATTTAATTTCTTACGTGTTCGAGCTACGACATCATGGCTTGTCCAGCCAGATTCTTTGTCTACGACTACGAAACCATTTTTTTTTGGATTCTCTTCATTCACCTTCAGACTCCGCTATGTCTAATTCAGTGAGAATTTCTTCGATACGGTTTCCGGTTCTGATAGACGGATCGATCATAAATGTAAGGTCGGGCACACGGCGAATACGCGCTGATCGCCCGATAACTTTCCGAAACCGACCTCGATATTCAGAAAGCACTTTAATAATTTCGTCCTCGTTCTGTTCAAGTGAAGATAAATAGACGCGTGCTTTGGTTAATTCATTATCGACTTCCACAGAAACTACACTTACCCAATCGAGTCGATCATCATCCACTCGCTCAAGCTCTTCGGCGATAATTTCTCGAAGTAGCTCGTTCAGTCTCGCACTGCGCTGGTATTCCCGAGTTCTATTTGACCTTCGTCTAGCCATAGCAAGATGCCTTATCTGCAAGTTAAATTTCGATAATTTCTTCGATCACGTTGGAGCAATCTCTCGCTCATCGAAAGTTTCAATAATGTCTCCATTTTTTAGATCTTGGAAATCTGACAGACCAATTCCGCATTCATATCCAGATGCAACTTCAGTAACGTCTTCTTTGAATCTCCTCAAAGAAGAGACATCGCCTTTCCATATGATGACACCTTCACGTAAGAAACGGACTTTTGATCCGCGAGTAATTTTTCCATTTAGGACATAGCAACCAGCTATAGCTCCAATTCTTGGGATCTTGTATATCTCTCGGACTTCAGCTTCACCGGTGACAATTTCTTCAAACTCTGGAACTAGCATTCCAACCATAGCAGATTCAATATCTTCTAAAAGCTTGTAAATAATTTCATAATTTCGAATCTCTACATTCTCATGATCAGCTATTTCTCGTGCTTTTCGATCTGGGCGGACATTAAAACCTAGGACAGTTGCATTAGATGTTGCGGCAAGTTGAACATCGTTTTCTGTGATTGCGCCTACCCCGGAATGAACGAAAGCTATATTGACTTCATCTCTTTCCAGTTTCTTCAGGCTCTCACTAACGGCTTCTAGCGACCCATTAACATCTGCCTTCAAAATTAAGTTGAGCGTAGCTTTCTCTCCTGAACTAATCTGGCTGAACAGGTCTTCGAGGCGTCCACCGGTTAAACCTGCAGAAGAATCGCGGCCTATAGAAGCGACTCGTTGAAAGTGCTCTCTTGTTTCGGCAACATCTCTTGCAGTGCGTTCATCCGGCGCAATAATGAATTCATCTCCAGCTACAGCAACATCAGACAAGCCCAAAACCTGAACTGGAGATGATGGGCCGGCAGAATTAACCTGATCGCCAGTATCAGAGACCAAAGCCCTCACTCTTCCCCATGATGAACCAGCAACGAGTGGTTCTCCTACTTTCACCGTTCCTTTTTGCACGAGAACTGTTGCTACTGGCCCGCGCCCAATATCAAGATGAGACTCGAGGACAACACCCTGACCACGGCCGGAATCAGAAGCTTGAAGGTCTTCGACTTCAGCAACTAATAGTATGTTCTCAAGTAAATCGTCTATCCCGATATTCTCCAAGGCCGATATCTCTACAACAATGGTATCCCCACCCCACGCTTCGGGAACTAATTCTCGTTCGGCGAGCTCAGCTAGCACTCTTTGGGGGTCCGCGCTTTCGAGATCAATCTTGTTGACAGCAACGATTATTGGAACTTCAGCTGCTTTTGCGTGGTTAATAGCTTCAATGGTCTGAGGCATTACGCCGTCATCTGCTGCAACCACAAGAACAACAATATCGGTGACGGTAGCTCCCCTCGCCCGCATAGCAGTAAACGCTGCGTGTCCTGGTGTGTCTAAGAACGTTAGAGTTGAGTCGCCTCTACTTATTTGATAAGCCCCGATATGTTGAGTGATCCCTCCAGCTTCACCACTTACAACATTCGCGTTTCTAATCTGATCCAACAGTTTTGTTTTACCATGATCAACATGCCCCATAACCGTTATAACTGGTGGCCTTATAGCTGCTTTGTCCGCATCGACGTCTTCCATCTCTACTTCGAGTTTTTTCCTTAGTTCCAATTCCTGCTCTTCACCTGGGTTAACTAGGCGGACTTCTGCGCCAATTTCGGCAGCGAATATTTCGATCATTTCATCACTTAAGGACTGTGTAGCCGTTACCATTTCTCCCTGTTCCATCATGTAACGGACGACATCAGCTGTAGTTCGATTTAATTTGGGCGCTATGTCAATTGGGGAAGAGGCCCTTTCTATAACTACTTCGCCCTCTGGAACTGGCGCGTCTTCTGGGGTGTACGCTGGCGCATCCATTGGCTGCAATTCTTCTTGTCGGCGGCGCCGTCTACTCTTCTTTTTTCTCTGAGGCCGTTGAGGAGGACCTCCTGGGCGGCCACTCGAGCGCCCAGACCCGGGCTTGGCTGGAGCTGGGCCAACAGGCCCTGAAGGAGCAAATCCTGCACCTCGGGCTGGTCGATCAGCACCGCCAGAGGAGGGCCGTCTGCTAGTTGGGCGATTTTGCCCACCTTCGGCGCCTTTACCATCCGGCCGTGGCCGATACGGGGGCGCTCCTCGGTCAGATTTAATATGACCTCTTCCTCCTTTACCTGGTGGTGGAGGTATGGGTTTTCCTGATGCCGACCTGGGAGAAGGTGGAGGTGGAATCTTTTTACCAGTTGGTGAGACAGGTGCAGCCTGGGGAACCCCTGCCTTAGCCTTGTCAGCAGGCTGATTATTAGAAGGTGATTCAACTTCTGGCTTTGTAGGGGTCTTAGCGGGTGATTCCTTATCGGTCGGAGTATTCTCCGGCGCCGCTTTCGTAGATGACGACTTCTTTGAACTAATAATTTTCCTAGCAGGTGCACTTTCAGATTCTTCAGGCAGAGGAGAGGCTTCTGGCTTTTTCTTCGGGGGCTTTTTAGAACTTACTGCGTTCGAACCACTACTTTTCACGGGAGCAGGTTTTTTCTCGCCTGATGATTCTTCTTCACTAGGCTGAGACTTCGTTGATTGGCCTCCAGTTATCCCTTCTGACTCGGCTTTTTTACGAACACGGTCTGCTTGCGCTTCGACGAGGCTAGAGGAGTGACTTTTAGCATCTATGCCAAGAGAATCGCATAGTGCTATTACCTCTTTGTTCGTGATATCTAACTCTCGTGCGAGTTCGTAAACTCTTACTTTTGCTGGCAAGTTCTTTTTCTACCTGTTCTTTGTATAGCTTTTGTTGTTAATAACTTTTCTCTTAAAATTCATGTTTCGGCTAGGAAGTTATTCCTCTACTTCTTCAACCTCAGCTTCTTCAACCTCAGCTTCTTCAACCTCAGCTTCTTCAACCTTAGCTTCTTCAACCTCAGCTTCTTCAACCTCAG
>PBPU01000028.1 GCA_002724825.1 Acidimicrobiaceae bacterium | reverse complement strand
AAGAAGGCTCCTGCAAAGAAGAAGGCTCCTGCAAAGAAGGCTCCTGCAAAGAAGAAGGCTCCTGCAAAGAAGAAGGCTCCTGCAAAGAAGAAAAACCCATTTGACAAGAAATTTCTCGATGCTCAAAAAGCGCTATTGCTTGAGGAAAGAGGAAGGTATGTGCGATCTGCCGAATCCCTCAAAGCAGAAGCGGATGCTCTGATAGAGGGTCGAGAGCCAGGGGATGTTCAATTCGATGAGGAAGGCGGAGAAGGCGATACTCTTGCGGTTGAACGAGAGAGGGATTTGGCGCTAAGTGCACACGCTCAAGCTGCGGTAGATGAGATTGACCAAGCGTTAGAGCGTCTTAAAGCTGGAACATACGGCATATGTTTAGTCTCGGGGAAATCGATTCCCAAAGAGCGACTCAGGGCAATTCCATGGGCTGCTGAACGTGTGGAGTTCAAGACGGGTGGATTTCTTAGGCGGTAGACTAAGTGTGGTGCCATAAAAGCTATGGCATTCACAAACGGCTAAAAGACTATCTCCTGTGAAAATTTTGTCTAAGAGTGAGACGGTAGAAGCGCCCTACAGGCGTTATCTGGTGATAGCTGCAATTCTTATTGTCGCCTTGGACCAATTTACGAAAATCCTTGCCGTGGAAAAATTAGAAGGGCGAGCGCCCATCGAATTGTTCTGGACCCTGCAGTTAAATGCGACTCGAAACAAGGGTGCTTCTTTCTCGCTTGGAACAGAATATACATCACTTTTGGCAGTTGTAGCTTTAGTAGCAGCTATAGGAATTATCTACTTGTCAAAGACGGCTACAACCTCTCTGGAAATGGCATTGTTTGGTGTTGTTTTGGGCGGGGTTCTAGGAAATGTAACGGATCGAATTTTTCGAAGCTCAAATGGGTTTCTAAATGGGGGAGTAGTTGACTTTATTGATTTCCAATGGTGGCCGATTTTCAATGTGGCCGATATGGCTCTAGTGATAGGGCTACCTTCATTGGGAATTATGATGCTAAAAGAGGGGCGGGAAAGTGAATGAAGGTCGACCGGTCGTAAGAGAATATGTTCCGGACGCTCTCGCAGGAGAGAGAGTTGATAGGGTTGTTTCATTCATAACTGGAGCAAGCCGGTCAATAGTTTCAAAGTGCATTAATAATGGAGAAGTTCTGTGCAACGATGCTGTAGTTAGAAAAAGTTCTCAAAAAGTTACTTCTGGGGATCTGATTGTAGTGAACTCACCACTCTTGGATTCTGGTCTAGAAATTGAAGCAGATTCGAAAATCAATGTTCCAATTATTCATGAAGATCAAGATCTCATTGTCGTGGACAAGCCCTCAGGTCTAGTAGTTCATCCAGCTACGAGCCACAAGAAGGGGACATTGGTCAATGGGCTATTATCGATATACCCCGAAATAGCTTCAATTGGTGAACCTAGCCGACCTGGTATCGTTCACCGCCTAGATAAGGGAACTTCAGGGCTCCTCCTTGTTGCGCTTTCTGCCCAAGGCTACCTCGGCTTATCTGAACAACTTCAGCGAAGGGCAATCAAGAGGGTCTATACAAGTCTAGTTCTCGGCCACTTAGAATCAGATAAGGGTGTTATTGAGGCTCCTTTAGGGAGAGACCCCAAAAGCCCTACCCGAAGAACAGTACTTGTAGACGGTAAAGAAGCGAGAACTAGGTACGAAGTTCTCGACAGATACGAGCACCCTTCAAGCTGCTGTTTAGTTAGATGTGAACTAGAAACAGGTAGAACTCATCAGATCAGAGCTCACTTTTCTGCTATCGGTCACCCTGTAGTTGGAGATAATCTTTATGGAGGCTCAAGCATCTCCTTTGATCTAGAGCGCCCATTTCTCCATTCTTCGCTCTTAGCTTTCGAACACCCTATTTCAGGTGACAGTCTAAGCTTTTCCTCTCAGGTCCCTAAAGAACTTTCGACTATATTGGATAGGGTCCAATAATGGAGAGAATACTTGCGCCGGATTATTCAGGAGCCTGTGTTAATAATATAGTTCCGGCTCTGCTCCAACACAGACAAATTGGCGATGGGTGGATTCCAGACGAGGTTTTGTCATCCAAACAGGTAGTTCTTCTTGTAATCGACGGTTTAGGCTACAACCAATATCGAAGCCGGAGGCACCTCCTTCCTTCTCTAGCAGATTTCGATGACCNTGCCATTAGTACTGTTTTTCCTACCACTACGGCAACAGCGCTGACATCGATTACTACTGGTAGCACGCCTGGTGAGCATGGAGTTGTTGGTTATAAAATTCGAGTAGGAACTCAGACTCTTAATGCCTTGCGATGGACAACTGAGGGTGGATCAGCATTAGAAGAGCTTGACCCAAGCCGATTTCAGCCTGTTATTCCATTCAGTGGAGAGTNTCCAACTGTAGTTTCGCCAGCATCATTCGTAGATAGCGGATTCACGCATGCTCATCTTCGGCATAGCAACTATACCGGTTACTGGATGGCAAGTTCAATAGCGACTGAAGTCTCNGAAGCTCTTCAAAGGGGGGAGTCATTTGTTTATGCATATTACGACGGATTAGACATGATNGGTCATCTCAAGGGTATAGGATCGCATTATGAAGCTGAACTTGAGCTAATCGATCATATTGTTAGATCGATTACAGATGTNTTGCCGAGCGACTCTTCTCTNGTTATCACGGCAGATCATGGAATGGTTCACACAGGNAATAACCTGACCGAGATTAATTCAGATATTCAGAACTTAGTCTCAGCTATCTCTGGAGAAGCNCGCTTCGTTTGGCTTCANGTAAACGAAAAANAGGTCGAGGATGTTATTTCAGCTGCTTCCGAGGCACATGGAGATATAGCTAGCGTTCACACAGTTGAAGAATTGCTCGATCAGGGGTGGTTTGGTAGAGATGTATCAGAGGAAGCAAAAGCAAGGCTAGGNGAAATCGCTTTAGTTGTNCATGAAGACACTGCTCTAGTTCCAAACGTGAAATCTGCTCCCAAGTTAATCGCACGACATGGATCAGTAACTAACGAAGAACGGATTGTTCCNCTCCTTTGCTTAAAGAGCGGATAACATCTCATCAATAGTCAAAGAAAGATACGATAAAAAGTATGACTGATAACCCAGAACATGTACCTGTCGAAGAGACCGAATTAGTTGAGGCTGATCAAGACGNGGCTAGCGCTGAAGGTGAGTTTATAGAGCAGCCAGCAAAAGTGATGAGAGTCGGATCTATGTTGCGTCAGTTGCTTGACGAACTCAAAGAGGTAACTCTTGACGAAGGCAGTAGAGACAGAATGAGAGANATATATGATACCTCAGTCCAAGAACTTGGGTCTGCTCTCTCTCCGGATCTTAGTGACGAGTTAAACCGNATTACTTTGCCGTTCGGCAATGATGAAATTCCTAGCGAAGCTGAGCTGAGGGTNGCNCAGGCTCAACTAGTTGGNTGGCTAGAAGGCTTAATCCAAGGGATTCAAGCCACCCTTTTTGCGCAACAGATGGCTGCTCAGCAGCAACTCGCCAATATGCGTTCCGGCGGCGCATTGTTAGCTGGTTCTTCTGGGCAAAACCAAAGCACCGAGGATGCTGACGGGGATTCAGAAAATCGACCTGGAACTTATCTGTAGCTATTGGCGTAAATCTCAAACCTCGACTAGAAAGATGAATGACAGAAATGTAATTTGTCGTTAAATATGACTTNATTAGTCATCTGAGTTAAGGGGTTGTGAAAGGCGTGGCAAAGTCATTCACACATCTACATGTTCATACCGAGTACTCAATGCTTGATGGCGCGTCCCGACTTGAAGAACTGGTCGACGCAGCCGTACAAGATAATCAAAAAGCGCTTGGAATCACTGATCATGGAAATATGTACGGTGTCTTACCGTTCTACAGAACTTGTATAGATAAAGGNGTNAAGCCAATTATCGGCACTGAAGCCTACATGGCCTATGAATCTAGACACGAACGCCCAAGGCGAGGAAGAGGAGGGGTCGATGATTCCGGAGGAAATACCGATGAAGGGCGAAAACTCTATTANCACCTCACACTTTTGGCAGAAAATAATACTGGCTATAAGAATTTGATTCAGCTGGCGAGTCGAGCCTTTATGGAGGGCTATTACTATAAACCAAGAATTGATTGGGAAGTTCTCAATGATCACAATGAAGGNGTTATCGCTACTACGGGNTGTTTAGGCGGCCAAGTACTTCAGGCNCTTCTGCGTGANGATGAGGAGGAGGCCTATGAACGAGCTGGAAGGCTCCAAGAAATATTTGGCCGAGATAACATGTTTGTTGAACTCCAAGACCATGGAATCCCAGAGCAGAAAAGAACAAATCCAGCTTTGATTCGTATAGCTGAGAAACTTGGNGCCCCACTACTCGCTACAAACGATTGCCACTACACGCATCAACATGANCATATNGCACATGACGCGTTGCTCTGTGTGCAAACTGGATCTCTAATTAGTGATACAGACAGATTAAAATTCCATGGTGATCACCACTACCTAAAAAGTGCTGCTGAAATGCGGCACGTGTTTGGGTCCGTAGAAGTAGCTTGTGACAATACCCTATGGATTGCAGAAAGAGCGAATGTTGAAATTGAATTTGGAAATCCACTCCTCCCGGATTTCCCGCTCCCGGAGGGTTTCTCTGACGAAGACGAATACCTCAAATATTTGACCTTAAAAGGGGCGAAAGATCGTTGGGGAGATAACCTTCCAGCTGAGATTTCTGACCGTCTAACCTATGAGCTCAGGGTTATTAGTGACATGGGATTTTCCGCGTATTTTCTTATTACTTGGGATCTCATTCGATACGCACGTGAGAACAACATACGGGTTGGCCCTGGTAGAGGCTCTGCTGCCGGTTGTGCCGTTGCATACTCTCTATTTATCACTGACCTTGACCCAATAAAGTACGATCTCCTATTTGAAAGATTTTTGAACCCATCGCGAATATCAATGCCAGATATCGATATGGATTTCGATTCAAGATATAGGGACCAGATGATCAGCTATGTAGCTCAGCAATACGGAAGAGATCATGTGGCTCAGATTATTACATTCTCTCAAATTAAGGCACGGGCAGCAGTTCGAGATGCTGCCCGCGTTCTTGATAAGCCGTACGCTCTTGGAGACAGAATTGCAAAAGCAATTCCACCTAATGTCATGGGTAGGGACACTCCATTGCATGCCTGCCTCCAAAAAGATGAGAATTACTTAGATGGATTTAAATCTGCAGCGGAACTCCGTGACATGGTTAATGCTGACCCAGACGTAAAACAAGTAGTTGATGTTGCTTTGGGTCTTGAAGGGCTCCGCCGACAAGATTCGGTTCATGCTGCCGGAGTGGTCATAACTAAGGAGCCTCTAACGGAGTATCTCCCTATCCAGCGAAAACCTGAGAAAGGTAAAGACATTGAAGAGGCTCCGGTAGTCACTCAGTATGAGATGCAGGCGGTGGAAGATCTCGGGCTTCTAAAGATGGATTTTCTTGGCCTCCGAAATCTCGACGTGATAAGTGACACTCTTGAGTTGATCAAATCTACTACAGGGGAAGAACTTGATATTGATGGAGTTCAATTAGACGATGAGAAGACATACAAAATGCTCTCAGCTGGGAACTCTGTAGGTGTTTTCCAACTCGAATCGCCGCCAATGAGAGCATTGATGCGTTCACTTGCACCTTCAAACTTTGAAGATGTCGCTGCGCTAGTTGCCCTGTATAGGCCGGGGCCTATGGCGGCGAATATGCACAATGACTATGCAGATCGGAAAAACGGACGCTTGCCTATCCAATATTTCCACCCAGATGCTGAGGATTTATTATCCGATACCTATGGGCTAATGATTTATCAAGAAAGCGTAATGAGGGTAGCGCAGAAATTTGCAGGATACTCACTCGCCGATGCCGACTCTCTTCGGAAAGCAATGGGTAAAAAAATCCGTGAGGCCATGGAAAAAGAACGGGAACGGTTTGTATCTGGAATGGTAGAGAATGGTTACGATAGAAATCTTGGCACCGAAGTTTTCGCCACTATCTCACAGTTCGCCGATTATGCGTTTAATAAAAGCCATAGTTACGGGTATGGGCTAATTGCATATCAGACAGCTTTTCTGAAGGTGAATTACCCGATGCAGTATATGTCTGCCCTTCTTACAAGCGTCAAGAAAGACAAAGATAAGCCAGCCGTTTATCTTAACGAATGCAGAATGATGGGTATCGATGTTGTAGTCCCGGATATTAATAGGGCTGAGATGAATTACTTTCCTGAACTTCGTTCAGAAGATGGAAAAGGAAACATCGTCTTTGGTTTATCGGCAGTCCGCAATGTCGGAGAAGGCCTTGTGAAATTGTTACTAGAGGAACGAAACGCCAATGGCCCCTTTGAAAGTTTCTATGATTTCTGCGAGAGAGTTGATATGCAAGTGCTGAATAAGCGCGCATTGGAAGCGCTTATAAAAGGTGGCGCTTTCGATGGACTTGGGCATACACGGCAAGGCCTTTTGGGAGTATATGAACGGATAGTAGAACAAGTAGTAGGTCGACGGCGTGAACGCGATATGGGGGTATTGACTCTTTTTGATGCACCCGAAGAGTCGGAAGTCGTATTCAACGAGAAAATAGAAATCCCAGAAATCGAATTCGAAAAATCTCAACGCCTCGCCTACGAAAAGGAAATGCTAGGTAGGTATATTTCTGATCATCCGCTTGGCGGGTATGAACAAGTTCTAAGACGTAAGTGTAACTTCACCTCATCGTCAGGAGAAAGCATAGAAGAGGGCAAAGTCGTNGTTGCAGGAGGTGTTATAACTGACCTCCAAAAGAAGTGGACTCGCCGAGGAGACCTCATGGCGAGTTTTACNCTTGAAGACCTTGAAGGAACAGTGGAGGTTATTGTTTTCACAAAAGTTATGGCNGAGATCGGCCATAAAGTTATTGAAGATCAACCAGTGCTGATAACTGGACGTATTGATAANCGAGATGACAGCGCCAAACTAATTTGCCTAGACATAAGTCAGCTTNAGACAGATTCCAATTCAGCTTTGACATCCTTAGAAATCCGAGTTCCCTCTACGGGGATAACTGGAAATCATCTTGATCATCTCTCAGAGATTCTTAAAGATCACGATGGCGACTGCGATGTCTATCTCCATCTCGGCGAAAAAAAAATCTGGTTAGGGCCTGAATTTCGAGTTGAACCACACTCGGGTTTATTGGGTGAGATACGTGTTCTGCTCGGAGCTGACTCAATTCAGTAGTTCTCAAGTTGCATAAAAATCCAAATCAGGCTGAAATAGTAATCAGAGGTCGATTAAGTAGTGCCCTTGCGGAGAGATATGGCATTCGAAATAGAAACAAAGGACTGTACAGCAGTAACAGATGCTGAGTTGGGTGAACTGGAGGCGGTAGCCGCCGACTCTTCATGCGATTTCTCAATGGGGCTTTTATCAAAGCAGGCTGAAGAATGGGTTTTGCTCACAACAGCCCGAGAGAATGATAAATTACGAGGCTATGTCTTCTACACGCTGGAACGAATAGGCGGCACTCCTGCTGTTGTTATGGGGCTGGCCTCCGTAGAGCGAAACAATAAGAGGGCTACAACCCTGCGTTCCCTAATGTCAGAGGTCTACCACAGGGCATTAATGGCATTTCCAGATGAAGATGTCGTTTTCGGAACTCAATTCATCAATCCCGGCGCTTTCGAAGTATTTCGTGACCTTGAACAAGAACTCCCAAAATATGGACATAAGGTTACCGGCGAAGAGAGGGCTTGGGGTACAAGATTTGCTAAGCGGCTGGGTGTTTCTTCGCTGGCTTATGACGACCGGACGTTTGTTGCTTTGGGAGATGGATCTACTCCTAGAATTTTTGACTATGAAAGCGCTAAAGAAGACAAGGTGAATAAAGACGTCCACGAACTATTTAAGACAGTTCAAGCGGAGAATGGCGATACTTTGATTGCACTTGCATGGGCGATGGCTGAGCGTCTAGAGAAACTTGGCCGATAGCAAGGAGAAAGACTTTGCGAACTTCACCCAGCTTGTAAGAGGGCGAAGAATGACTCGCAGTTTTACTCGTGATCAGGTCGACGCTGACCTTGTTGATGCTTTGGTGGGCTTAGCTCGTTTAGCCCCACGAGCAGGCAACACTCAAGGGATTGAATTCTTAGTTCTAGAGAGTAGCCAAGTCGATGACTATTGGAATACTACTTTCAACGAGAAGAACCGAGACGATTTTCCTTGGCCAAATCTATTCAATGTCCCAGTCCTCATACTGATATGGGTTGACCCTAAAAGATATGTAGAGCGATATTCAGAAGGCGACAAGAGGAGAAGCGGACTTGGAAAGGGCACATCCGCATGGCAAACCCCATACTGGTGGGTTGATGGAGGAATGGCAGCTATGACTATTTTGATGGGAGCAGAATCTAGAGGTTTAAGTGCCTTATTTTTTGGTCTTTTCGATCATGAGCAGAATGTCAAAGCCAAGTTTGGTGTTCCGCAGAGGTTCAAGTCTATTGGTGCTATCGCCTTAGGTTATGCGACTGACGAGCAGAGAAGGAGCAAGTCGTTAGACCGCCCGAAAAGAGAACTTGATGAAGTACTGCATCGTGGCCGTTGGTCTTCCTGATTGCAGGGCACGAAAACGCGCTAAGATCATATAGAGCAAATGGAGACTTGATGAACGAATCAGAAAACACAGCACTAATAAAGCAGATTCCTTTCGTTGACTACCT
>PBPU01000095.1 GCA_002724825.1 Acidimicrobiaceae bacterium | reverse complement strand
GGATGAGATGCGTGCCAACACCGACCCTTACGACCCCTATGACAAGCCGGTGGAAGGTTGGGAATTGGCCATTACAGATAATATCGCATTGAGTGCGTGGGATTTGTTGGCATTGGCGTCCGGTTTCCCTCTAGCTGTTTGGATCATCTTTGGATTGGTGACTCGCAATGCCCGGACCGATGCCTATGAGGAACGCATGAGGAATGCAAAATCACGTGAAGAATTGGAAGAGGTCGCTACCGAATATGAGCGGGCACTGATGATTCGATTGATTGGGCCCCATCAAGGCATCCGATTGGAACGTGTTCGAGCCGAATTGGATGATGAGATTGAGCTGGGAGAGGTCGCATTGACCGGTGAAGAAGACGATCTTGGGCCCGTGGTAACCACTCCTGATCAAACCGACTATACCGAAGAGGAATTGGGGCTACAACCCCCCGAGGATGCAGAGATTATTGTCGACGAGAAAGGCTACGAATGGGTCGATCAGGGTGACGACAAGTGGTATCGCCACCAAGGAGAAAACGCGTGGATCAAATGGGAAACTTAGGTTAGGAAAACCAAGCATGTCTTCCCTTAAAATTCCGAGGAACTTCTTCCCCATTTTGAATGAAAAAATCAATGCCCGACAGGACTGAATCGAGATAGTTGGTCAAGCGTGGTTTGACCCAAAATGAAAACGGAATATACGATGCGATTCGTGGCCATTTCTCCATCATGAATGGAAAAACTGTAATCGTCAGTTGACTTTTTGATTCTGAAATACTCTTCAGTTTCCAAACAACGTACGATTGTGGGCCATCCTTTTCGCCAATGAGTAAATCATAACCTTCCATTGGAATCCAGTTGACAAATGAACGGATGTAATGCATTCCATTGAGATAAATCAATTCATCTTGATGGTGATTTTCCTCCCAAAAAACTGGCTTGTTTACTTGACAAAAAGGATGAACATGATTCAGGTGACCCGGAGATGAAATCAATTGCCAGACAATACTTTGATCAGCATCCAAAACAATTGATTTTGTTACTGAACGTCGTTTGGTGTATTCGTCCATTGAATCCCCCGAACATTAGAAACTAATTCCTGCAACCAACAAGAAAATACCCGTAATCAATGCGGGAATGGTGGTGTGCACCGTTGCCCACAAGCTGGCGGCCTTGTGTCGAACCAAGAGTGGGAACAAAGCGTCTCCATCTTGGCTGATGGCATTGGCGGCCAAGGCTGGGAATGAAATCATCTCCTTGGTGTAAGCTGTAATCGCAATAATTTGTGGCCCACAACCCGGAATGAGTCCAATCATTGCAGCAATCACCACCGCGATGAAACCGTCTCCATGCCGAGCCATGTCTTGTTCCGATACTCCAGAAAACAGCATGGTGAACTCAAACACGAGATAGGCAATCATCACCCAAAACGTGACGAATGCTGTTTCACTGGCCGCATGTACCATGGTTTCCCTCATTGAATGCAACTTGTCTCCAATGGTGGCTTCGGTATCATCTGCAAACCAATTCTTCTGGGCAAAGTAGAGGATGACCGATAAGGTGGTGCCCAAGAGACCCACCCATGTGATGAATCCATCCAATGTGAGTGGATTGTAGACCAATTTTAGCTCATAGTCAGCATCCTGACCCGACCAAACCAGGAGCAGGACTGCGAAAATGAATCCAATTGTAGTGACGGCCCACCAGAAAAGGAATCCTTGGTGTAGAATTTTGTATCCAATTCCCTCTGGCACCTCGCGAGATAAATCTTCGAGTGGCGATGTTTCTTCATCAGATTCGGGGATCAAATCTTCCCCAAATTTAGGTCCGAACTTGCTCAAAGGCATGCTAGGTGTCGTTCCTGAGGCATCGACAATGTAACCCCAACTTACGCCCACAATGAATGAAATCACATGGACAGCAATCATTGGTGCAATGAAGCTCGAGTCGGCCACAGCAGCACCAATCAGAACGAAGGCAGAATCACCCAAAGTGGCGATTAGAGTCGCGACCACGGTGCCGTACGTAACGTATCCACGTGCATACATGGGCATCATGATGATGGCTCCTCCACAACCTGGAGTTAGGCCCATCAATGCTCCAATCAAGGGTTGCAATTTTTTGTGAGTTTGGATGTATTCGACAAAACGACCACTGGTGGCATATTGCAACCAACTGAACAAGAGTACCATGACTGCAACGAAAACAGTCACTGCAAGGAAGGCATCACGCATACTCGTGACCACGATGTCAAGCACGTCTTGACCCGAGACCATGGAACCCTGTCAACAACCGATTCAATATAGCCTTGGCTCGGAATCCGTCAGCGATTTCCTCAAGTCCTAGACCGGGATACGCACGCCATGACGCAGCGGGTGTTGGAATGGGTGACCGCCCGGTTGCGTGAAGGTGAGCCGGTGGCCTTGGCCAGTGTGATTACAGCGCAGGGTAGCGTTCCGGGCAAACCTGGAGCCCACATGGCAGTGACTGAATCTGAGGTCTTTGGAACCGTGGGTGGAGCCGGTTTGGAACTGAAGGTCATGAACCATCTTCGGGAAATTTTGGAAAGCAAGCAAGGGAGAATCGAAACTTACCAATTACAGAAAGAGGCTACAGGCAAGGCAGGCACACCATTGAACAGCTTGTGTGGTGGGATTTTGACCGTAGCCATGGAGGTCATCGAACCGATGCCCCACATCCTTCTCGCAGGTGGCGGTCATTGTGCCCAGGCGATTGCAGATGCAAGTGCACCCCTTGGATGGTCGGTTTCAGTACTTGATGCCCGGCCCGAATACGCATCCGAGGAATTGTGGCCGGACGCTGAAGAATGCATTGCTGCTGAACCAGGCGTATTCTTGTCGCGTGAAACCACTGAATCTCTCGCGCGTTTTTCTCATATCCTATTGCTCGGACACGATTGGGCAATCGATGAAGCATTGTTGATTGGGTTGCTTGAACGCAACGAGGGGCGGCCTCGAATTGGTTGCATTGGGTCAAAGGCAAAATGGCGTGCATTTGAGAAGAGTGCGATTCAAGCTGGAATTTCACAGAACAGCTTGGACACCGTGATTTGTCCTATCGGCGTCACCATCGGAGCCGAATCTCCACAAGAGATTGCGATTGCCGTACTTGCGCAGATCATTGCAGAAATCAAAGGGGTAGATCCAGCTTCACCTTCGTGGAGAGATTAGATGAAACTCTTACTCGTGACCAAAGAAGATTGGAAAAACGCCAATTGGGTCATCCGCATTTTGAATGCCACATTCAATCTTATCTCCCTGCTTTTCATCTTCATTACCATTCTGGATTTGATGGATTGGCTTCTAATCTAGAAACTACTCTTCTTCCAATGGCACCCAATCGAGTACGACTTGGCCCCAAGGATCCCAACGCACCACAGGCCTGAATCCAGCATGTTCGGTGGAATCCAGTGTGTTTTCGATATTGTGACGAACATCCATGGGTAGAACGACATCAAATCGATCGTTGATAATCGGCGAGTAGGTGGGAGCGGGTGCAATGGCAGGCTCTTCTTGCTCAATCTCTTCATTTTCGCCAAACATCTGCTGATGTTTCTCCGTAATTTCGTCAACCATTTTCTTCAATTCGTCTTCAGAATCATCTTCTGTGACGGAGTCTGGTATTTCGTCCTCTGGAACGTCCTCAGTGACGGATTCAGGAGTATCCTCAGTGACAGGTTCAGGAATATCAGCATGTACAGCCACTTCCTGTTGAGGGGTGAATAATGTCGGGAGTTGAAGATCTGCTTCAGCGCCCGTACCCCTCATTTCCAAACCGGCTCGAGTCATGTACAAAATGCCCAGCATGAACAGGGTAAGTGCAGCCAAGATTAGCATGAGCCCTTTCATGATTCCACTGTCGATATCCCCCCAAATGCACAGGAATCCAATGGAGACTCCAATCATGGCATAGAGGCGTCGCCATCCAATGTCTCTTTGGAAACCGATTGCGCCTTGTCCTGCCGAATGCACACACAGCATTCCGCCAAACAACCACAGTGCTGAATCATCACCACCGAGTACCAATAACCAAGCCGCTGGAATGAAAATCAGAGCACCGGCAATTCCAGAATTGTTTGAGAACTCCTGCACTTGTTGATCGGACCACTCATCCCATTCAAAGTCCCACATTTGCCAAGATGCCCAAGACAATCCCAGAGATTCAATTAGCATCACAAATCCTGCAATTTCCAAATCGTAAACCGTGAAATCAGCAACCACCCGGGCCACGACCCATGCATGGACGACGGGGATCATCAGCAGGATGTTGGCCCATCGCCGCTTGTGTGCATGTTGGGTAAACAAGATCGTTCCCAACAACAAGGCTGCACCGTAGTAGTAAGTATCCGCAATCACTGCGGTCACGATTCCTGTGCAAACAATCACATCGACCAAGGTTTGGCGGCTCTCTTCACTCCAATCTGAACCCGCATTCTTGAACAATCGATTCTTGAGTCGAAGGATGTACAAAATCGCAGTGTAGACAAATGTGTATGTGCCTGCAAATCGATACATTTCCAATTCCGACATGTCCCATTCCCTGTTTCCGATATTTACCAACTGCAAAAACAGAATGATACTAGAAATGTAGAACCAAACCATGGTTCCCGTTGCCCATGCGCCAATTGAAATGGCCAGAATGCCCGCCAGAATGAACCAATGAGGCTCTGGAATCAACAGATAGGCACCCAACAGNACATACACAATCGGTGCCAAGTACGGGTGAGAGTGTTCATCCACTTCTTCGCCCTTGGCCGCCAAACGACGATCGATGCTCCAGCCCACCAAGGAGGGAGTGCCAATGAGTAGAAGACCGANACCGCTCCATCGTGGGAGGTTGAACAGGGAANTTTCAACGAAATAATCCGGCAGCGAAGCCACNGCATCAAGAATTAATTTCAATTCGCCATTTTCCAATTGAAGCATCCANACCCAGANAATCCAAACGCAACCCAACAANCCGATTGCAGGTCCTTGGCGATGATTGAANCCCCGAAGTAGTACCAATGCAAACAANGGAATGGCAAGCAANCCNCCCGTGGTNTCTANNGATGCAATCGCTAGCACACCNATCANTGTGATTGAGCCNGCGNCCATGTCCTTCTCNCCTTCCAAACCACGTCGCCTTAGCGCGANTTCAACAATCAGTGGACCACCGAGCAGAATGGAATCAAACAAGAGGTTTCCATTGCCTGCAGTTCCAGATGGCTCTAGGTGGAGATACAATGAGAGTGGGAAGCCAATGAGGAATAGTAACCATGCGGCTGTAGCCCGAGTTCGGTCATCGTTGGGCAGTTCATTGACAACCTCATAAGTCAAAATTCCAATGGGAATCAACAACAATGCTCCGAGTTCAATTTGATTTGCAAGATCACCACTCCGAGCCAATCCCATGGAAAACAGGAGTAGGGGGGCACACAATCCGATTCTTGCAGCGGGTCCAAGTTTGAACGTTGATGTGGTACTAGTCTTTTTGACAATCCATTTTTTGCTCAAGGCATCGTATTCGGGTACAGTAGTGCTTAGAGCCCCAAGTTTTGCAATCAGTTCGCCTAAGTCCACTTCAACGTCTCGCAATCCTCTACCTAGAATGTATAGCAGCAATGCGAAAAACATCGCTTCGACATGAAGATCAATGTGTGATAACTGAGGCAAAGCAAGACGGTTTGCGAGTTCGAGAATCAATATCCCAATTGCAGCGAGAGCCACTTGCCCGGATGCTTGCATCCTCGCCTCATATCCAGCATCGATGGTTCGTTTTGAATCCTGAACCTGTTGCCAAACCAGCCACAACAAAAAGACTCCAATACCGATGGGCAAATACGGNTCNGTACCCGATAGCAACTCATTTGACAGTAGAATCATCAGCAGGCCNGCATTGAGTACAGAGTTCGACAACTTGCCTTCACGAACGGCAAAGTGACCAATCGTCACCATTGCAAGAGGAGGGACTGCCAAGAAGTACGGATCAAGCACCAAATCGTCAATCTGACTCCAGCCACCTGCAAACCAAGAGAACATGATGCCAATGAATGTCCAGTCCGAAACCCAGCGGCGAGTTTGAGGTTGTGTGAGCATGTAGATGAAGGCCATGATGCCCAAACACCATGCNATCATNCTNCCAGGGTTTGGAATTAACAAGAGAGTGAATCCAAGTCCAATGGGCATTGAAGGAACTCGATTCTGGCGTACAGGNAGGAAAAATCCAACCAACAACGCCAACCAAAGCATGAGTTGTAAGCTNATCCACTCGTGCTGAATGGGGTCNAGAATGATNAATTCAGCATCGATTCCNGCNCCGACCCATTGACCCAANATCACCAATAGAACCAGAGCCACAGAACCCTTCTCGATCATCTTTGTNGAGAGCCCTGGATGTGCAGCGAATACACCTTGGATTAAGACGATNATNATCAGCATGGAAAGNCCCTCACCGGGNCTTCCNAGGTANGATTCGTAGAGGAANGGCATCAACGATGAAACAATGGCGGCCGTGAGGAATAATGGGCTACGATCACTGTCTACNGCAATTGCCATTGAAATGGTCGATAGAGCAATCACAGAGANAATCACTGGCAANGAACCNGTGNAATAATCAGGATTTGTNATNGCATAATCNACCCAAATACTGGCACCCGTTGCCATTACGGAAAGTGGTGCCAGTACCATCAGTAAACGAGGGACNGTTCCACCATTGACACGCTTGGTGTAAGACCACAAACCTAGAATCGTGATGCCGACGATGGATGATTGAACAACCACGCCCCAACCTCCGGGCATCCAATCAAGGCTACCGCTTGGACCTTGACAAATCGCAGTATCGGCGACCAGAGATTGGCACACAAAGTACAACGAGAAGCGGCTGAACCAATAGGCAAACAAAACCCCGAAAAGCAAACCAAATGCCAGAATATAATCATGAATAATCGACAGTATACCCTGTCGGCGGTATTGAATTTCAATCAACACAAATGACATCGTTGTGGCCAGAATCGAACCAATGGCCAACCAAAGGAAGGTCCAGTCACTGTCAGTCTCGGAAACCATGAATGTGTAAATTCCAAGCAACAGTGCAACTACACCACCCCCAAGTGATACAATCATACCCAATTGAGCATCAGATTGAGACCCAATTGTGCCTTTATTCATCACTGCGAAACCCGGCTGATAGGTCTGTGTCGGCTGAGTCTGTGGCGCGATGCTCCTGAATCGACTACGGGTCGAATCGTCTTCTGTCATGTGAGAAACGTACTCTGTACACTAGATAATGGATTTCCCTGCCGCTCAGTGAGAAATTTGATTTTAACAGGGGGCACTCTGTGTTAGAAGTGCTCCAGGCCCAGATGACGTGCATCCCTCCTAACCAATTGAAAAATGCCGAGAGGTTGGGCCAAAATTCGTATTTGCATCCTTTCAAACATCAGGAGCGATTCATCGTCGCCCCAAGCATTGGTTATTCCGATGACTTCTGCCGGTTCTTTCAAGGCTATACTGCACGACGTCTGAACAGAACAGCGGTACCCAGTGCACCCAAAGTGATACCGACGGTGATGTCAATCATGTTGC
>PBPU01000027.1 GCA_002724825.1 Acidimicrobiaceae bacterium | reverse complement strand
ATCATCGTCGTGGCCATGATCATCGTCGTGGCCATGATCATCGTCGTGGCCATGATCATCGTCGTGGCCATGATCATCGTCTTCAGATTTTTCTAAAACAACAGGCACATCTGCAGCACTATTCTGGCTTGTTTCTTCTTGTGTCTGAATTACTTCTGCTCGCAATGACTGCGCTGCCTGAGTGTTTCCTGCTTTGAAACAACCCCCAGCAAATACTGCGATCCCTATTAGGATGCTTGTGAAATAGATAGTGTTTATTTTTTTCGACATGGTTTCCTCCTTTAACCAATGCATGGATACTCCGCAACGAAAGTTTCTACTTGTTCCGAAGCTGGACTAAATGCGACGAGATCTTCTCGAGAATCCCCACATTTACTAGGTTCTTCTCCCGGAGTATCTCCTTCTGTGTAACTAGGTGCTTCGACTCCATCAAAGGAATATGAGTTAGTACTGGCACCCTCCGTAATGGTGTTCTGATAGTCATCTGAAAGAAATGGCGCCTCTCCAATGGTTTCTAGATAGGTGCTTTCGTTTCCTTTAGAGACATCAGCGATAGATGGCGTTTCGCTTGAACTGCAGCTCATTGCTGAAAGTCCTAAGAGCGCCGCTAACGCTGTTGCTGATATGAGTTGAGTTAGGTTTCGTTGATTCATCATGCTTTTATTCTGGAGTTATTCACGATCAAGATCTGAGGCTCTATGTCCATTCATTGGAGGACTTAGGTCCTATCTCGATCCAGTTGATTACATCGGAAATCTCGGGCTAATTATTGAAGAGCTACAGAAGAAAATGAGGTTTGGACGGTATGGAAAGGGTCCTCCCCTTTGCGGAGAGGACCCCAGGTCCGGAAATTAGTTAACTCTGATAGATCCAGAGTGTGACCAGAGGACGATATCGTCTTCTCGTTTCCTTCTGCCGATTAGGAAGAGTAGGAAACCAGTAGCTAGAAAGACACCAGCGTAAGCAATCATTTGTTTGTGGAATCCACCTGTCAAAGCGAGTTCTGATTCGTCCTCTTCTTCAACAGGTGCTTCTTCCTCAGCTCCGTCAGTTGTATTGATCTCTTCAATGACCTCTTCTTCATCAGTATTTTCTTCTTCAGGTTCAGGAATTACTTCCTCTTCAGGAGTATCTTCTTCAGATTCTTCTTTCTCTTCTTCAGGTTCAGGGGTTGTGTCTTCTTCGTTCTCGTCAGTAATCAGGGTTTCTTCGACACAGTCTTTGTCGGAAGCTACGAGTGAGCTATCGAATTCACATACTGGTTCTTCACAGTCACGGAGTCCAGAGAACACTACGTCTTGGATTACTGTATCGAGGGAAGTTACTCGGTATTCGAGAGTTACTTCAACATCTTCAACTAGATACGGAGCTATTGAATACTCACGGAAGTCCATCGATGCCATAGTAAAGCTGTCTACAACTTCACCGTTTACGATCATTTCTACGAGCATGTCAGCGGTTCCTGCGTTAGCGAACTGCATAATCTCAAGCCCTCCACAGTCAGGAGAAATTTCAATACTTGGGTAAGCGTATTCACAGTCAACTGATACGTCTTGTGTGATGTATGTAGGAGCTGAGTTAGCTGAGAACGTGTTTATTACGAATGTCTCAGTGGTATCTTCAGCAGGTACAGCATCAGCGAAATCTAGTGTTACTTCTTCGCCTGCAGGAACTGTTGTAGAGGAAACCGTTGCGTATTGTGGCGTTCCGTTAAGCTCACCTATTTGCTGTTGCAAGATAACGGTTCGATCTTCATTACCAGTGTTGGTAACTACCCACTGTGGGCCTGTTGCACAATCGAAGGAGTATGACTGGTCGAAAGTGGTTACTGGCAATGTGATGTGACATGGGTTACCAAGTGTTTCAGTGATTCGAAGTTCATCAGCAAGGTTCACCCATTGGTTGTTAACCTTAACTGGGCTTACGAAGCGTGCTCGGAATGCGAACTCATCTCCTGGAGCTAGGTCTTCAACGATGCGTGAAATGTCAAGATCAAAGGTTTGACCGTAGTCATCTTCAGTGAAGTCGAAACGTCCACCGTCATCGTTGCCGAAGTAACCAGTTGAGTTGTCCATTGAAACTCCCCCAGTCTTGTTGTACAACCAAACTCTGAGGTCTTGGTTACCAACAGTTACGGTTACGGTTCCTTGAGGTGTAACACCATCAGCTGCACATGTAATGCTGTAAGAAGTTACAGGCTCAACTATGGGCCTTTCACAGTCTTCATAAACGGAATTGTTAGTGTTTGCGTTTGTGTAGATCCGTACGAAGCCATCATGATCTTCTACGGTAACCGTAAGATCTGTGTCTCCGTTAGCGTCAAGCATCGAAGGGTCTCCGAGGCTTGATCCGTACACAACTCCTTGTGTGATACCTTGTCCCGTTCCTTTCTCAATGGTTACTACTAATATGTCAATTCCGTCATCTATAGGGTTTGTAGCTGTGACAGTAAAGTTAGCCGTACCAGTTAGTACGCCGTCGCTGTCAACGACACACTCATACGTTACGTCTGTAGTTGGAGGGGTTACTGGAACTTCAACTTCTTGAGCGAAGGCTGGTGCGGCGGATAAGGATATGCTGGCCATCCCGACAATCGCGAAAAGAGCGATTAGGGCCCCAAGAAAGAGGTTTTTCCATACCGTGCTAGCGGTACGGGCATTAAATGTTACAGGTTTTGTGTTTGTATAAATAGTCATGCTCTTATTCAATAAAAAACAACGACCTTCATCTGAGGCTTTCCGTCCATAGTTCCGTAGCCGCATGTCCCAATGCCAATAGGACAAAAGTCCTAAATGATGGCTCATAAAAATATGAATTGCCCTGGATGCTTCTGACCGCTTTCCCAGATAAACCACGCTCGTTGAACGTCTGAGCCGACAATTTAACGAGGCAAGGAAATGAGTTTTTTCACCGTTTTCAGCTGAATGTCCTATTTTGCTAGGTTTCTTTGTACTTTGAACCTAGACGCGGGTGTAGTTCAATGGTAGAACATCAGCTTCCCAAGCTGAGGACGGGGGTTCGATTCCCCTCACCCGCTCGGTACCCGAAAACTTACAGGCATCCCATAGCAAGACTTAGAGGGGAACTGCTGTAGAGTTCATGAGTGAGTTCTCCCGAAAGTAATCTTCAAGCAAGTGACGCTGGGTCCGCGCCTCANGGCCTACGACGACGAGAGCTCCTAACACTAATTTCAGCGCTCATGGCGCTCATGGCTTTAGGGATCGACATTATTTTGCCGGCTTTNGACGATATTCGCTCCACTTTTGNCCTTNCAGNTAGCGGCGGGCAGGAACGCCAAATTATTACGATCTATTTCATCGGTTTAGCGATCGCCCAACTATTTTTCGGGCCGCTTTCAGATTGGTTCGGCCGAAAACCCGTTCTCTATATAGGAATAAGTATCTATCTGATAGGCGCTATCGGATCTGCGCTTGCTCCCAGCTTTTCCTTGCTTATGACTGCCCGTTTCGTATGGGGTATAGGAGCTGCTGGGTCACGAGTTGTAGCTGTCGCTATCATCCGTGATTCTTTTGAAGGGAACCGCATGGCGAAAGCTATGTCGGAAATCATGGCGGTGTTTGTGCTCGTCCCAATCGTCGCCCCCGCCTTGGGCGCCGGCATTATTGCCATTTTTCCATGGCAAGGTATTTTCTGGTTCTGTGTACTCTGGGCTGTAGCGATAGGAGCATGGAGTCTTCGCCTGTCAGAAACCCTCAACCCTGCGTATCGGACAAAGGTCAATCTCAAAACGACGCTGCGTGGCTACAAGCGTGTCTGCACCACCCGTATTCCCGCTACCTACACCGTGGCTTCGATTTTCCTCCAAGCAATCTTTGTTTTATACCTGTCNGCGAGCGAACAAATGATTAGTGACATCCTCGGGCGAGGCGGCCAGTTTCCATTCATTTTCGGCATGGTCGCTATTCTCTTCGGGATCACTTCCCTATTAAACGGCCANTTCGTCATGATTTTCGGCATACAAAAAATTCTCTTTTGGGCTTCCCTGTTTCTCGTTCTGACATCAGCGGTGCTTCTCATCGTCACTGTTACCGCAGACGGGATTCCTCATTTCTGGGCGTTCATCCCGATCCTGGCCATCATGCTCGCCACNTTCATGTTCATGATGCCNAANCTGAATTCNGCTGCACTATTCCCGCTCCCTGATATAGCCGGAACCGCGTCAGCGCTGACAAGCGCNATCCGAATGTTCTTCGGCGCNCTNATCGGCGGGCTNATCACNACNCAAGTCGATACATCNCTAACACCNTTTACTATTGGCGTCTTATGCCTCACGACGGCTACAGCAATCACCGTTATTCTCGCTGGTGACCCTATGCCAAAAGAAGAGATCTAAGNACCTGNAGTTAGGTCATCAAAGATTTCTGGTGGTTCNCTCCATGGGTCCGGTAGCGTTCCTTTTTCTGCGGCTTGGATTGTTTTCCATACCCGTTCCGGCGTGCATGGCATATCGATGTGGCGAACTCCAAGGTGCGNCAACGCATCGATGACAGCATTTTGGACAGCTGGCGTTGACCCGATTGTCGCTGCTTCTCCGATGCCTTTTGCGCCGAGAGGATTCAAATGGGTTGGGGTGACGGTGTGGTGGGTTTCGAAATCGATCATTTCCGCCGCAGACGGAAATGCATAATCCATGAAGTTACCTGTCATNGGGTTCCCTTCATCATCGTAAAGGACCTCTTCGTATAGCGCTTGGGATATTCCCTGCCCAATGCCGCCTTGTTGCTGCCCTTCGAAGAGAAGCGGGTTAATGACAGTGCCAGCGTCGTCAACAGCGACATGGCGAATAAGAGTAACTTCGCCAGTTTCAAGGTCTACGTCAACAACCGAAATATGGGTGCCGAATGGGAACGTTCCNTTGTCCTGATTGAAATCAAGTTGAGCGGCAAGACCTTCCATGCCATCTTCGGTGTCGAGAATCCCTTCAGGTACTTCTTTTTTTGAGGCTGCNGCTAGTTCGCCCCAACTCAACGCAGTTGCGGGAACGCCAGCAACACCNACAGTTCCATGCTCGGTATTGACAACAATGTCATCTACGGAGGCTTCAAGGAGGTGCGCTGTGAGATCTTTCGCTTTTTCTATGACCGCATCTGTTGCTTCTTTNACGGCTGATCCTCCGAGCTGCANGGACCGTGAACCGCCAGTACCGCCACCGCGAGGAACAATATCAGTGTCGGATTGGACGAGCGTGATGCTCTCCACAGGAATACCTGTATGTTCGGAAACGATCATAGCGAAGGTAGTCTGGTGGCCTTGGCCATGAGCTGACGTTCCTGCTTTCATAGTGGCAGTTCCATCATCGTGTATCTCTAGCGACGCGTATTCTGACCCGCCTCCACCACTGGTCACCTCAACGTATGAAGCTACCCCGATCCCTAACGCCCGGTTGGACCCCTCTTGTCGCCGTTGACGTTGTTGGTCTCGAAGGTCGTCATAGCCGATAATCTCAGCTGCTTTTTCCATCGACGTGACATAATCGCCCGTGTCATATGTCCACCCAGTGAGGGTATCAAACGGGAACTGGTCAGATTGGATNAAATTTCGCCGCCGGATCTCTAATGGATCTATACCCAGTTCTATGCTTGCTTGATCCATAGCCCGCTCAATGAGCGCTGTAGCTTCCGGCCGTCCAGCACCCCGATAAGCACCTGTTGGAGATGTATTCGTGATCGCAACAGCAACATCGAACCGTACTTTTGGAAAATTGTACGTACCATTCGCCATCTGTTTCGTTAACCCAGGAAGCAACGCACCCATGCTGGGATAAGCTCCTGCGTCACCAACAAGGCGAACCCGCATCCCGGTAAGTTTTCCATCCTCATTNAANCCTGTTTCNCAATATTGGATTTGAGCTCGGGAATGTGCGAGCGCAACCATATCTTCGCTTCGTGTTTCCGTCCACGTCACTGGTCGGCCAAACATTTCTGCCAGGACGGCAAGTACCGGAAATTCAATATACAGTCCTGCCTTAGCTCCGAACCCTCCACCAACGTCTGGAGCTATCACCCGGATTGTGTCAGCGTCACGGCCAAGGGTTTCAGCGAGTTTATCTTTTAAGCTGTGCGGCATTTGGGTGGCACAGTAAAANGTTAGCTTGTCGCCGTTGACGATGGCGGCTGCNGAGTTGGGTTCAAGCGGGGCGCCAGCGACACGCTGGTTGACGTACCGGCCACGTACGACGTGCGTTGCGTCCGCGAGCACATCCGATTCTGGGTCGAGCATGGTGATCGCGACATTGTCTGTTTTCTCAGGGAAGATCAGTGGACTGTCAGATTCCAACGCGCTTTCTGGGTCGACGATCGTCGGGAGGAAATCGTATTCAATATCGATGAGTTCAGCGGCATCAACTGCTTGTTGAAATGATTCAGCTACGACAACGGCTATNGGGTCGCCGACATAGCGGACACGGTCTGCCGCTAGAGGCTCTCGGGCGAACGCNTCGTTGACTTTGGCGATTCCNGCGCTGAACGGGGCGATATTTAGATCGGCGGAAGTAACGACTCCAATAACACCAGGAGCTGCAGCTGCTTCGGTGGTATCGAGGTTCGTGATTGCTGCGTGGGCGACGGTNGAGCGAACAAAAAACGCGTGAGCGAGGTNCTCTAATGCAAGATCGTAGACGTAGGTTCCGCCAGACGTGAGAAGTTNCCTNTCCTCTGTTCTAGGTACCCTGTTGCCAAGAATNGATCCAACCATTGGCGTAGAGTACCGCATCCGGCGAGATAAATGCAGTTGAGGAATACAAAATTTTTGTGCCGTGACATACAGTTACGTGAGAGATACAGCGAAGCAAGGGATAGATGCGTTGGATTTTGAAGAACATTCTGAAATTGAAGAAATCCGAGAAGCCATTCGCCGTATTTGTGCTGATTTTCCTGACGAGTACTGGCGTGAAAAGGACGATGCGCATGCATTCCCTTGGGAGTTCTATGAAAAAATGGCTGAGGGTGGTTGGATCGGTATCGCCATACCTGAATCGTTGGGCGGTGGTGGACGAGGAATAACGGAAGCGTCAGTCATTCTTGAAGAAATCGCGGCGTCTGGGGCGGCGATGAATGGATGTTCGGCGATTCACCTTTCGATCTTCGGAATGGAACCTGTCCGGAAATATGGGTCGCCGGAACTCGTCGCCGACGTTCTACCTAGGGTCGCTTCTGGTGAGCTGCATGTTGCCTTTGGAGTAACGGAACCGGATGCGGGAACGGACACAACGAAGATCCGAACGAGGGCTGAGCGAGATGGCGATGAATATGTGATTACGGGCGCGAAAGTCTGGACGAGCAAAGCCCCGTACTGTGACATGTGCCTGCTTCTTGTGCGAACAACTCCATATGAGGAGGCGGCAAGTCCGACAGATGGGATTTCGCTTTTCCTCGTCGATTTAGATGATCCGGCAGTCGATATTACCCCTATAGCGAAGGTCGGCAGGAATGCTGTGGTGTCGTGTGAAGTTCGCTATGACGGTTTACGGGTTCCAGCGTCACGCCTTATTGGGAACGAAGGCGAGGGTTTCCGTTATATTCTCGATGGGTTAAATCCGGAACGTATCTTGATCGCCGCTGAAGCTTTGGGAATCGGGAAAGCTGCGGTCAATCGGGCCGTCGAGTATGCAAATACTCGGGTTGTTTTTGACCGGCCGATCGGCAAGAACCAAGGAATTTCGTTTCCTCTTGCCCAAGCCCATATGAAATTGCACGCTGCGGAATTGATGATTAGGAAAGCGTCATGGCAGTACGATCAGGGGATTGGGTGCGCTGAAGCGGCAAATACGGCAAAATATTTAGCTTCGGAGGCCGGCTTCTTCGCTGCTGATCGGGCGATGCAAACCCTTGGCGGGTTCGGGTACGCCAGCGAATACCATGTGGAGCGCTATTGGCGGGAAGCGAGACTCATGAAGATTGCCCCTGTCAGCCAAGAAATGGTTTTGAATTTTATCTCAAGTAAAACCCTTGGGTTACCCAAATCCTATTGATTTTTGCTGAGGCGTTACGGTCCGACGATACGGATTTCAAGGATGACCTCTCCGCGTGATGTTGGACTTGCGGGATCGCGTAGATCGATTGCTGAGAGCACGTCATCTCCGGCTGTTAGTGTCCCAAAAACGGTGTGATTTCCTGTGAGGTGAGGGGTGGGTGCGAACGTGATGAAGAATTGGCTGCCGTTCGTGCCGGGGCCCGCATTTGCCATGGCAAGAAGACCTCTTGATTCCATAGCTGGACCATCATCAACTTCATCTTCGAACTGGTACCCCGGTCCGCCGGTTCCCTGTCCTGCTGGGTCGCCGCCTTGTGCCATGAAACCTTCAAGGACCCGATGAAAAATCACTCCGTCGTAATATCCATCTTCAGTAAGGTTTACAAAGTTATTAACGGTGATGGGGGCCGTTTCAACGAGGAGGTCGAAGGTCATGTCGCCATCGGCTGTAGTGATAATTGCCTGATATGACCCACTTGTATTGATCGTCATCGGTGGAGCTTCCGAGTAGGTGTTATTTCTCGCGGGGGGAGCCACTTCAGCGAGGGCTCTCTGTCCTTCCCATGGAACGAAGTCATCGGGAACAGCGGGTAATAGATCTTCGAATAGGGCTTTCTCGCATGACTCTACTAAGGCCGCTACAGCTGCGAGCTGTTCGGCATCTTGACTCAAGAACGCTGCTTCCCAAAAGGA
>PBPU01000026.1 GCA_002724825.1 Acidimicrobiaceae bacterium | reverse complement strand
AGAGAAAGAATTTGGTTGGGTACTTTGCGTTCTACACCGCATATGGGGGAGAATGAAGTACATTTCTCAATGAGAGTGAGAAGGGGGAAATATGGAACTTGAAGGACAGGTTGCGCTGATAACCGGCGGTACCAGAGGGATCGGCCGAGGTATAGCCGAAGCTTTTGTTGCTGAAGGAGCAAACGTCGTCATTAATGGACGAAGCGCAGACAAAGGAGCCCAAGCTATAGAAGAAATGGACGCAGGTGATCAGGTCCACTTCATCGCAGGGGATGTAACAGACCGAGAAACATGCGAAGGACTAGTTGATCAGACGGTTGAGCATTACGGAAAGATCGATATAGTCGTTCCAAATGCTGGAGGCGGAACGGCAGAAGGTGAAGAACCTTCACCTCTGGTAGATTTAACAGACGCTAATTGGGAGTTTGTTCTAGATTGGAACCTCAATCACCCCATGTGGTTAATGCGTAGAGCACTCAAGTACATGATTCCTCAGGGTTCGGGACGGATTATGTCGGTCTCTTCCATGTATGGGAAAGTTGTCATTCCTGCTCAAGCACCATATTGCACGACAAAACATGCCCTCAACGGTCTAACGAAAGTAGTGGCGCAGGAAGTAGGGACACTTGGAATCACTGTAAACGCATTATGCCCAGGTGGCATTCTGACCGACGTCATGAAAGAGTCAGGACCAATGGCGGCTGAACAACTCGGAATGGAATTCGAAGAATTCCTAGTATGGATGCAACAACCATCAGCAATTAAACGAATGAACACCGTTGAGGATTGTGCATTGGTAGCGGTACTTCTAGCCTCAGAGGCAGGTGCCGGTATTACGGGGTCACTGATCAGTATCGACGGCGGGCAAGCGCCCTACTAGACGAGGAGATGAACAATGGGAAAACTTGAAGGAAAAGTAGCAGCCATCACGGCAAGTACACGCAGCATCGGCCGGGCGATAGCGGAAGCATACCTAGCTGAAGGAGCCAAAGTGGTCGTTAGTGGACGATCAGAGGAAAAAGGTGCCGCTGCACTCGAAGAGATGAATGCCGGTGATAACGCGACATTCATTGCCTGTGACGCAACAAAGCAAGCTGACGTTGAAGGGCTCATCGATGGAACTGTTGATCATTTCGGCAAAATAGACATCGCAGTGCTCAATGCCGGAGGAATCCTCGATGCTGCTCCTGTAGCGGAAATGACGGACGAGATTTGGAACTACACCCTCAACTTAAATCTAAACCACACATTTTGGGGCATGAGAAAAGCACTTCAACACATGATCCCACAGGAAGATGGCAGGATTATTGCNATTNNNTCAGTGGAAGGGAAAATGAAAGTTGAAACATGCAGTCATTACACGGCNACAAAACATGCCATCAACGGCCTCGTAAAGACAGCCGCNCATGAGGTNGGNGCTNCCGGNGTTACNNTNAATGCCATACTCCCGGGTTTCGTTCGTACTGACTTGTTTTATGAATCAGCTCCGCAGACGGTAGAAGCCATGGGCATGAACGACATTGAAGAGCTTGCCGAATATTACGCCGCTGGATCTGCAATAAAGCAGCCCAATACAGTAGAACAAGTGGCTGCAGTTGCCGTTATGCTCGCGAGAGATGAAGCAAGAAACTTCACAGCTTGCCTCTTCCCATGCGACGGCGGGACTATGCCATACTAGATCGCTGCAATGGCAAGCGAGCTAGTCGAAGAATTCCACTCACTGATACCTGGAAGTAGTGACGACCCATACCCAACCTTCAANAAAATCCGCGAAAATCCGGTTTTCTATAGTGACCTTATAGATGGGTGGGTAGTCAGCCGATGGAGTGATGTATCCAGAGTTCTACAGGACACAGAATACTTCACTCCAATGGAAGCTGGATCCGGAAGTTCGGGTATCTATGGCCGAACTATTCTCCATATGTCCGGAGAAGAACATCGAAAGAAATCAGCTATCCTCGCCCGACGCCTCCGAAGCCCCAAAAGGCTCGGCGGCGATATTGGAGAAATGATCCGTCACATNGTGAAAGTATCTGGAAACGCGCTTCCCAGAAACCCAGAACCGGCCGACGTTAAAGGACTATTCACCTCGATCATTCCGCTAGAAGTGATCGGGGAGCTCATGACAATGCGAGAAGCTACAGCATTCCCCGACTGGTACCACCAGATCGTCGCAGCAAGCGTTTCCAACGTCACTGGAGACCCAGAAGTCCACCAGCGCGGCGTCGAAGCACGCGAAGACCTCTTCGCATGGCTTGAACCAGAAATAACTCAGAAAAGAGAATGCCCGACNGAAGATCTATTCTCTGACCTGTGCACAATCGAATATGAGCAAGAAAGACTGTCAAATAGTGAAATCAAGTCATTCTGCGCGTTTCTTCTTTCTGCCGGTATAGAAACAACAGATCGGGCGCTCGTGAACTTATATCGGGAACTCATTCTGTGGCCAGAACAGTGGAAGAAGCTGCAGGAAAATCATNACCTCNTTCCTTCAGCTATAGCGGAGATCCTCCGGTTCCGCCCGCCTGTGCAAGGAGCTGTAAGAAAAACACGAAAGCAAGCTACTTTAGGCCAAACCCAGATTCCTGAAGGGGCAAAGATCATGTGTCTTCTTGGCGCAGCAAACCACGACCAGGAAATTTTTGAAAANCCAGACCAATTCGAAATCGATCGATTTTTCGATAACCAGCGTGCACAGTTCACTCCAGCTGGAGATAATAGGGCATTTGGAGGAGGTTCTCATTACTGCACCGGATCACTCGTAGCAAAACTTGAAATGGAAGAATCACTTCGTTACGTGCTTGAGAATTTTTCAGAGATCGAATTTTCTGGCTCAGTACCAAAAGAGGTCGGCTTTTACCTCCGGTCATCGGAGTCGCTNAACCTTATNCTTCACCCCAAAGATAACAATGTTTAAACTCGGCCCCCCAGTCCAGATAGCCTACGCCGTTAACGATGCCCGAGAAGCGGCAATCCAATGGGCANAAGATTTCGGAGCTGGGCCATTCTTTTTGGCTGAGCATATTCCAGTTACTAACGTTATTCACCGAGGGAATTCCACAGTCTTTGACCACACTTCTGCCTATGGACAGTGGGGAGAGGTAATGGTCGAACTTGTTCAAGATCATGGCGATGGCCCATCGGCTATACGCGACCTTTACGCTCCTGGAGAAACAGGATTGCACCATGTNGCATATTTCGTTGATGACCTTGATCTGGCCACTAGGGAACTAGCAGAACGTGGATTTCCGCTAGCTATGTCGGCGGAAGCTCGAGGAACAACTCGTTTCCATTTCATTGATGCTGTCTCTCAGATGGGCCATTTCCTTGAACTGTATGAACCGAGCTCAGCGCTNCAGTCCTTTTACAAGAAGGTGCGTGATGCATCCGAGGGTTGGGATGGGTCGGATCCGATTCGAGCTCGATGAACTAACTGNTGCCGGCTGCTGGCCTGCCACCAAACCGTGAGCGGTCAGCGTTAACTGGATCACTGATCTTTTCCACGTCTGCTTTCCAACCCCAAGCGCTAATGATTGAAAGTTCAGTAAATCTCCAACGCCCATCTTTCTCAAGCTGAAGGTGTCCTTCATATCTGCCACCTTGGACTCCGACAGGTCGGGTAGTAGTNAAGTACGCACTTAACGTCGCCGTTGATGCTGTCTCATCAACCACTATCGAAATATTTGATGTCGTATGGCCGCCAGCAATGATCGATCGTTTAGATCGGTAGCGCTCATATAGCGGGGCGATAGCTTCTTTGCCTTCAAAGTGCATATCTTTCCCATCAGGAGGGAAATTGAGGACATCAAGAACGGCACTCTCAGAAAACGTATCAAGAATATCTTCTTCATATCCGGTGTCAGCCCCNTACAAGTATTGATTAAAAGTGTGAATGATTTCTTCACGGGCACGAAGNCGCTGCACTTCTGCCTCTAACTCCTGTATCCGATTNTCTAAATCGCCACTCATTAGAGTGTCTCCATTTCCCANCCNTCTGGTGGTTCCGTAANGTTACGTGTGGGCTTCACAAGGCGGGGGTGATGATCCCTCCCTCGTAACTGGGCTTCAAGCAGCGTCCCATCGTAGGTAATCCATTCCTGAGGATCGAGTTCGATAATGACTCTCCCTGGAGTGTCTAATCGTCGACTGAATTCCGCATTTGCGGCAGCATCACCGGCGCGTAATCGGGCCGCAAGCATCGGATAAAACCACTCTTTAATATCTGCGTTATTCTCATGGACCGTAGCTAGCGTCTTTGCGGTTGTTGTAATATCACCACCGAGCCAGGTTCCTTCACTTGAAATAACAATTGAACTTTGAGGCCTAGCTTTAAGCGCTGGGACGCGCTTTCGCTGNCCCATGCACGTCACCCAGAACTTNTCNTGGNTCCAGACGTAGCGATGGAGAACACCNACAGGCCATCCATGNCGGTTGGTCCAGTTTACGCAGCACTCAGTCTGGGCGGNGTAGAGCCGCTCGCGTTTCTCATCACTGACTGAAACGTCGCTGACGTCNGTGTAATCGACCTTTTCCCCCACAGTTCCTCTTTCTATAAGACGGTTCCGTTTTTCGGCAACATCACCACATAGGTTTTCGCAACCCTGTCATAGACGGTCTGCCGGTTTTGGTCGCTAAATAGCCAGTACAAGCAGGCAACGAGGATAGCGACTGAAGCGATCGGTCCTACAAATGGGATAACCCCAATGAGGCCAGGGGCCCAGCGAAGAGCAGCTACAGAGCCTTTCGGAGGTGTCATCCCGTTTTCAATTTCAACAATACGGAACCCAAGGATCAGTTTGCCCGGAGTCCCGCCTTTTGTCGTCACAAAACCGACTTCATAGCACACACCNACGATAAGCATGAGAAGAGTTAGAAGGTANGTGCTTCCAACNCCTCCACCGAAAATGAGTCCCAGNAAGAGTGCAAAAGCCGCCATAATCAATACGTCAATCAGCTTCGCCCCAATTCTCCGCCAAGGTTCTAAACCAACNATTCCGGGAGCCCACGCTTCACCGGTCCAATAACGCTTCGTACCTTCCGGATCACCTTCTGCCCAATACCAACCTGCTTCTTGTGTNGTCATGATCCTCCTAGAACTCTGTGTCCTTCCAGTGTGCCACGAAAGACTGGNTCATGGGTATTCATAGCAAGCATTCACCGGTTGATCGATATTCTCCCAGCTACCGGTCAACAAANGGNAAAACGGGCGGTCCGCCTGCAATGCGCCTTTCTGCCTGCTCTAACGCCTGNTCACCNTAGTGGGCATGAGGCAGTATCCAAAAAATCCCGTTTTGGATTGAATCAACAACNATATTTGCAACCTCAGCAGGGGACAGCTCTTCTTTGTTACCTACTCCAGCGCTTGCCATCTCTTTAGGTGCAGACGCATCTTTTCTATTCCGTTCGGACCAATGAATTTTGGTGTCTACCATCCCAGGGCACAGAACAGAAGCNGTGATCGCTGTTCCCTCCAATTCATGGTGAAGCGTTTCAGTCAGAGCAACGACCCCGCGCTTAGCAACGTTATAGGACCCAATCGAAGGAAAGGCGAGTAAACCAGCAGTCGATGCAGTATTCATAACATGACCGTTTTCTCCACTTTCAAGCATGCGGGGAACGAAGGAATGGACACCATAGATNACTCCCATCAGGTCAACNCCTAGAACCCAGTCCCAATCATCTAGATTTCCCCAAGATTTATGACGTGTTACAACACCGGCATTGTTAGCCAAGAAATGCACAGCCCCGAACTCTGCAAAGATCCCCTTGGCAAGTTCTTCAACTTGGTTTCGATCAGATACATCGCAGATGCGCCCATGAGCTGAGTGGTCCTTTTCAGCAAGTTCATTAACGGCAGCTTGAAGAGCTCCTTCTTCAACATCTACGATGATGATCGTCATCCCTTCCTCGGCGAGCTTATGGGCGAGACCCAGACCTATGCCGCTCGCCCCACCTGTGATTACAGCATTCCCGGTTGAAAAATCCATCTCAGGCCTCCTTTTGAGTGCCAACTCGTAGTTCTTTAAATGGCACTCCCTTATCAACACTCGGTTCTCGTGGAAGGCCGAGAACGCGGTCCCCGATAATGTTCTTTTGAATCTCGTCAGTTCCCCCTGCTATACCAGCCTGGAAACTTCCAAGGATCAGGCGCCCCCACCATTGGCCACGGTCTCCTTCCATCCACGCGTCGGTTTCCATTCCAACAAGTTCATTTGCGAGGGATCTAACGTCACGAAGAATTTTAGACCCATGAAGTTTGCCTAAAGATCCGCCGGGTCCNGGAGTTTTCCCTGCTTTAAGGTCAGCGCGTGTTCTCATGGAAACAAGACTTTTTACAGTTTCCTCANAATGGAGTTTCATCAGTTTTTGCCTAAGGACAGGCTCATCTAACCTTCCGTTTTTGCGAGCGTGCTCTATTAGCCTCGAAGAGTGAGGTGTATTGATTCCTCCGGTAGAACCTGTTCCGATTGCAACACGTTCATACATCAGCATCGCAGTCGCTAATCTCCACCCTTCATGAAGNGGGCCGAGTAAGTTNTNTTTCGGTATGCGAAGGTCAGTAAAAAAGACTTCATTGAAATGCATGCCCCCGTCGATCTGGTGAATCGGCCGGATCTCTATAGCTGGATCCCGCATATCAACAATAAACATTGAAATGCCAGCGTGTTTCGGGACTTCATGATCTGTTCTTGCGATAACAATCCCATAGTCACAGACATGAGCGAGTGTCGTCCACACTTTCTGTCCGTTAATAATCCATTCATCCCCGTCTAGATCAGCGCGCGTCTGCAGGCTTGCAACATCAGAGCCCGCCCCAGGTTCAGAAAACATCTGACACCACACTGTTCGAGCAGCAATATTATCCGCAACGTAAATTTCCTTTTGCTCATCAGTGCCGTATTCACTGAGCATCGGAAGGCACATTCCATGACTGATCGTCAATTGCGTCGTCATATCAGGGTATCTACTGTACTCTTCACGCCATATAGCTTCATGAGCTTTTGTCAGGCCCGCCCCACCGTACTCTTTCGGGTAGGTGAGTCCAGCTAAACCGGCATCCGCCAACAGGCCTTGAAACGCCTTATTTTGTGCGATAGTTGCATGATCCCGAGGGTCCGGCTCGGACAGACTGATTCCTGTTGCATGCTCATCGAGAAACGCACGACACGTAGCTCGAAAGTCGGATAGCTCCTGATCTGTGGGTGATGTTTCGCTCATTTAAATACCTCATTACCTAGGCTTCGCCAAATCTATAGGTGACGCTAACACGCAAATCGGGGAAAACGGTAATCCAAAATAATAGGCTTCAATAGCTTCGTTCCACCTAATCCCGACCGTAGCCGTCTACGCTGAAAATCGCCTAGAAAGCAGAGTTATGGCTGAAGAACATATCCAAGAGCAGACCAAAAAGCGGCGCACGTTCGCAATCATCAGCCACCCTGACGCGGGAAAGACAACACTAACCGAGAAGTTCCTCTTGTACTCGGGTCAAGTCGCCGAAGCAGGAACGGTAAAATCAAGAAAAAGCACCCGTTCTGCCCGTTCCGATTGGATGGCTATGGAACAGGATCGGGGTATCTCGATAGCATCAACAGTTCTTCAATTCTCCTACCGAGACCATGTAATCAATCTTCTCGATACTCCAGGCCACAGAGACTTCTCAGAAGACACATACCGCGTCCTCGCCGCCGTTGATGCAGCGGTCATGGTTCTTGATGCTGCGAAAGGTATTGAAGCACAAACACTGAAGCTCTTTGAAGTCTGCAAAGCACGGAATATGCCAATTCTCACTTTCATCAACAAATGGGATCGACCAAGCCTCGACCCCTTGACCCTGATGGACCAAATAGAGCAATCAATCGGAGTGGCCACTACCCCTATCACATGGCCTGTTGGACCAGGAGGAGACTTTCGAGGCGTCATCGATCGAAGAACAAATGAATTTGTCCGATTCTCTCGAACAAGTCACGGAGCCACTATCGCCCCTGAAGAGATTGTTTCCTCTGAAGACGCAGAAGCCCAAGAAGGTGAAACGTGGATCCAAGCCCAAGAAGAAGTAGCTCTCTTTGATGGAATTGGTGCAACCCATACCGATGAAGGGTTTCTCTCAGGAAGGACCAGCCCACTATTCGTTGGTTCCGCATTAACCAATTTTGGCGTGCGACACCTACTCGATGCAGTAATAGATCTTGCCCCGAACCCGGGTCCCCGTGAAACCCAAGATGGGGGAACCCGAGATGTCCATGAGCCATTTTCTGCATTCATTTTCAAAGTCCAAGCAAACATGGATCCCTCTCACCGCGATCGTGTAGCCTTCATGCGAATCAACTCCGGATATTTTGAGCGGGGAATGCAAGTCACGCATGAGCGTCTCAACAAGGCGTTCAGCACTAAATTTGCCACGTCGATGTTCGGAGCTGACCGAGGAACCGCTGAAGATGGGTACCCCGGTGACGTCCTTGGCCTTGTAAATGCTAGCGACCTACGTATCGGAGACACCCTATACATAGGAGAAAAAGTAGCATTTCCTCCGATACCAAGATTCGAACCAGAACTTTTCTGGAACGCCCGCCCAACCGACATCTCAAAAACAAAACAATTCCGAAAAGGTCTCAGCCAGTTAGACGAAGAAGGGGTTGTCCAAGTTTTGCGTGATCTGGATGCCCCTACCGCCACACCAGTTCTTGGCGCTGTTGGACAAATGCAGTTCGAAGTGTTCGCTCACCGGCTCGAACACGAATTCGGCTCAGTCGTGGAAATGTCACCGACAGCATGGGTTGTCGCTAGAAAAACCGATACCGATACTGCAGAAAAAATACGCAATCTACGAGGTACGCGTGTCTTGGGTTCACTTGATGGAACATTGTTTGCTCTCTTCGACTCAACTGGAAGACTTGCAAGGACCATCGATGAATACCCTGACTGGACATTGGAGCGGGTAGTCGAGACAGTTGGATAATCAGAAATTACTAGCCGCCACCGCATTTCTGCTCAGGCCATTTACGCTAGAGATATGGAGCAGAAAGCACCCGAAATAATTTTCACACTTCTCATCGGTGTTGGCTTAATCTCCACGCTGGGTGTGCTTAAGTTTTCCGGAACACAACTCCGCCAGGAATTCAGAAAAATAGCTATGTTCCTAGCTTCCCTTATTGCCGTCGGGGCGACACTCGGAAGTCTCTATTTTTCAGAAATACGCGGGTTCCTCCCTTGTGATTGGTGCTGGTACCAACGTATTGCCATGTATCCCTTAGCAGTTATCCTCCCGATGGCAACATTCCGGCGAGATCGAAGAATTATTCCATATGCGCTAGTCTTTACGATTGCAGGAGCAGGCATATCGATTTATCACTATCAGCTTCAAGCCTTTCCTGGCCAAGGTTCCTCATGCTCCCTTAACGCATCCTGTACCTACAAGTGGATAGAGGTTTTCGGGTTTGTAAGTATTCCGTTGCTAGCGCTGGGAAGTTTCGTACTCATCGGTATCCTGTTGCTAGCAACTCCACGACCATGGAAAGGCTAGCAACATGGCAGACGTAGAACCTCCAATACCTGACCCCATGGAACAGTCGGAGCCAGCAAAGCAGAAAAAAATAATATATGGATTTCTTCTCGTTCTAATAGGTGGTGCTGTGCTTTTAGGAATACTGTTAGCAGGCGACAATAGTAGCAACGAAACAGTCATCGCTTCTTCCAAACCTACTGAAGTGCAAGCCGCACCGACTACCATTCCAGAAGAAGAAAGTAGTCAGACGGAAGAACCTATAGGTACGCCGAGCAGCACACCTCAGGAGCGCTTTGAAACCGGTGCAGTCGAAATTATTGGAGAAGCGCTACCGCCCGATGAAAGTGTTGGACATGTTGCCCCTGGATTTAAAGCCCAGCCAAATACCAGCGCAGAAATGATCGAGATCCAACCAGATGATGGAACAATTCGCCTCATCGGTTTCTTCGCGCATTGGTGCCCACACTGCCAACGAGAAGTCCCTAGAGTAGCCCAATGGTTAAATGAGAACGGCCTTCCTAATGGTGTTGAGGTAGTAGCTATTTCAACGTCAGTTCGTGAAGGGACACCAAACTACCCACCATCCGAATGGTTTGAAGCAGAAAACTGGCCAACGCAAGTACTTGTCGATAGTTCCGAAAAAACAATAGCTGCAGCATATGGACTGACTGGATTTCCCTTTTGGGTCCTCGTAGATGGGGAAGGATTTGTCGTTCATCGCAGCAGTGGAGAACTCACCGAGGAGCAATTTGCTTACCTTGTTTACTTAGCGGGAACGCTCGCGCCGCAATTAGCGTGACAACCCTTCATTGATCTAAGCGGTAACTGCTAATCGTTTGCCCAGCAACGGCAGCCACAGTTCGATTCTGCTGTGCACTCGCACGTAGAGCCACAGGTGCATACATCGTTATTTTCTATTAGGTCCATATGCCCATGGTAATGGTCTTCTAAAAGTACGTAAAGGTTAACTATGTGGAATCTGCAATTAGATTTCCTAAAAGGAGCAATTGCTCTTCGCTGTTCCCAAGCGTAAGTTCCAATTGTCGAGCCATCAGAAAGAACCTGTGTAATGGGTAGTCTCTGTCTACTCCAACTCCGCCGTGAAGGTGGGTGGCTGCATGCACAACGCGAAATCCTGCTTCCGCTGCCCACCATCGAGCGATAGCCACCTTTTCTTCTGCCGGTTTGCTTGCATCGATCCTCCATGCAGCTTGACGCGATGTCAGGCGAACTGCCTCTGTGTCAATATAGGCATCTCCAGCCCTTTGGCTTACGGCCTGAAAGGTAGCGATAGGCCGATCGAACTGGTGACGAATTTTTGTGTACTCAGCCGCTAAATCTAATGAAGCCTTGCAGGCACCTGAAAGTATCGAACAAATCCCAGAGTCAACACGTAGCCGGATCCAGTTGAGTACCTCAGCTGTCGAAGCTGAACCTAAACGGTCACCTGCGGCTTGATCAAAGGTGATCATTGCCTGTGACTGCCCCGTCGTTGTTTCCCGAAGAGTGCGTTCCACGCCATCAGAAGAAGTCTCTACAAGATACACCCCGTCCTCCGTTGGTACCAGGATAATTTCTGCTTCTAGAGCATACGGGACAAAATCAATCCGGCCAGATAATTTGCCGTCATCAACGAGTACCGTATCACCGGGAACAAGTCCTGCTGACAATACAAGCTCGCCAGAAGACACTCGCTGGAGTAATTCACTCCGCTGAGCATCTGTTCCAAATTCTTGAATAGGTAGGGCTCCCATTACAACAGTTTCAAGGAGCGGGACAGGTGCAGCGAACTCGCCAATCAGCTCAAGAGCAGCGGTGATACTGAGGAAGCTTAATCCTGCCCCACCGAAACTCTCTGAAATGCTAGCTCCAACAATTCCGGATTCAGCCAACGTTTCCCATAGCTCATTATCAAAAGATAAGTTATTCTGTTCTATTTCGCGAAGGCGTTCATGGGTTACCTTATCTTCGAAGATCTGGCGGGTGAGATCGCTGATGGCTTCCTGTTCCTCTGAAAAATCAAAGTCCATACATCCGCCTTACCGGTCTGCACGGGGGAAGCCCATGCCAAACATCGTTATCAAATCTCTTTGCATCTCATTCGTGCCGCCTCCGAACGTGAGGATTACCAGTGAACGGTAAAGAGATTCTAATCGGCCATCCTCTTCAGGATTCTCGGAGACAAGGTAGGCTACTTCATTGTAGATTTGCATCAGTTTCCGAAACGCTCTTGTGTAGAACTCGGTCCCATATACTTTCACCGAGGAAGAATCAGCAACATCCAGATGCTTTGTGGCAACACTCCAAGCCACTTTCCAGTTTAACAAGCGGAGAAATTCAAGCTCGGCGGTCACTTCGGCAAGATTCCGGCGGACCCAAGGGATATCAATCACCTTTGTTCCGTCCGGACGATGATTGCTCTTTGCCCAGTCGAGGGCTTCTTCAATGCAGCGTTCTATCATCGCTGAGGAACATAGTGTGACGCGTTCCCTGTTTAGCTGGCTGGTGATAAGCCNCCAGCCTTGATTNTCCTCACCAATAATGCTTGAGGCTGGAACACGGACGTCATCGAAGAATGTGTGATTGATGTTATGCGTTGAAAGGAGAGACAGGGGCTCTATCGTAATTCCGGGCGTATCGATAGGAATAGCAAACAATGAGATTCCCTTATGTTTAGAGACATCAGGGTCAGTTCTAGCTGCTAGCCAAATGTAATCGCAACCTAAAGCAAGACTCGTCCAGGTCTTTTGCCCATTGATGACATATTCATCACCATCACGTACTGCTCGAGTTGTTAAGGACGCCAGATCTGTTCCGGCATCAGGTTCACTATAACCAATGCAAAAATGCAATCTTCCAGCTGCAATCTGCGGAAGGAAGAACTCCTTCTGCTCATCGGTTCCATACTCCATAATAGTTGGGCCCACAGTATTAATTGTGAGCATCGGGGCTGGCGAACCGACACGCATCGTCTCATCGTAAAAAATGAACTGTTCAATAGCGCTTTTCCCTTGTCCGCCGTATTCCTCAGGCCAGCCCATAGCAATCCAGCCATCTTCTCCTAGCTGCTCTACNAGTTTTCTTCGGACTGGCCCTGTGCCCTCTTCTTGTTTTTGTAATTCGAGGATCTCTGGGGTAATAAGATTTGCATAGTATTCGCGCAATTCTTCACGGAGCGCCTTTTGTTCATCAGTGAAATCAATAAACACCCAAATCTCCTTTGCTCAACCAATTGTGGCTCAATAGGATCAGAAACGCCATTTTAAGATTTGCCATTCGGGAGAAAACNGAGATGCTACAACTCGCTGACTAAACGTTCGATCTCAGCTAGAAACCCAGAACTGTTGCCTTTGAAAGAGGAGATCTCTTCTCCTGACATAAGTTTTCTCCATGTTCCATCAAGTAGNGCGATCACTGCTGGTAAATCTCCTGCAACTTCATTCTGAACGCTTGTAAGCTCATCACGGTGAACGAGTTCAATATCGATTGTGCTTGCTGAACAAGCGTTCCTCCAAGATGGTTTCCCGAACGGATTCCAACCGTGCGTTAAATCACATAATCCACAGTCACTTTTCCCAGTGACCTTCCCGATTGCGAAATTCAATTCGCCGAGGATTGAGCCATCCGCGTTGTAGATACCGACAATACGAATCATGGCTGAGCAACGCTAACAATCGCNGCTTGANCTCTCCCTAGACGGATCGATGCTGCACCCAGTACTGCAACNACACAAGCAACAATCATGAAAGTTTCTTCCGGCCCAGGGCCCGCATAGAGAGGGGCGGCAATAAGCGCGGCGACCCCACCCCCTAAAGTACTAGCAGCCCCGACCATCCCTTGCCCCGTAGCACGTTCATNCTCGCGAGTAGCTTTAACCATGGCTGCTTGACATGCAGGAGCGCCGANACCCTGCCCTACGGCTTCAACCATCGCCAATCCCATCAATAACCAAGGTGAAGTAAGGAAGCCATAAATAAAAGTCATCGGGATAATAACTGAGATTCCGAAAACAGCAGCCCTCCAAGGCCCAATACGGTCAATAAATTTACCAGCGGTACTCGCTGTAAATGCAAAAGGAATTCCATACATCGTCAGACTAATACCTACAAAAAGGGTGCTAGCGCCCAAATCCTCCATGAATCTCGCCCAAATAGCTTCGTACATGCCAGCTGGAAAAAACATTGCGGCTCCAAGNAATATTGCCCCCGCCGCTTCCTTTCGCTTAACTATCACCTTTGCAGTTGAGCGTCGAGACTCTTGAGGAATCTCGTTTTCNACAGAAATGTTGACCCTGATCAACCCTGGCAGCATGCAAATGAGGAATACAGATAGAAAAATAAATGGCGCATCGAGACCCCAAATCTCATTTAGCGCTGCACCGATAACGGGTCCCGTCACAAATCCAGAAGTTTCTATAGCCGCCAACCTTCCCAAACGCTCACCAGCGCGAGAAGTATCAATGTTTGACACGATAGCTCGAGCTGCGGGCGCAAATGCCCCAAAGCCCAGTCCGGTTAAAGCCCGNGCTACCGTTAACTCCCAAACCGATGAAGCAAGGGCGAACCAAAGGGTTCCAAATACAGCAAGAATTATTGAAAAGAGTAGTAGGGGTTTCGTCTTCCCTCGGTCAGCAAGCGGAGCTAAAAAGAGCTGCCCAAGAAATGAAGCGAAGAAAGAA
This sequence comes from Acidimicrobiaceae bacterium, assembly GCA_002724825.1. GTDB lineage: Bacteria > Actinomycetota > Acidimicrobiia > Acidimicrobiales > UBA8592 > UBA8592. The sequence goes on along the minus strand of PBPU01000026.1, from coordinate 23,521 downwards.
GCTGCGGCTATCAAGCCCAACGCACTATTAGCGAACCCCAAATCGTCCTGTAGAGAAGCGATGAGGCCGAAAATNACGCCNATAGAAGCTGTAAAACTAAACATNGCGAANTACAGACTTCTAGGAACACGCATTCACATAGTGTGCCGAATTTACATTAAAACACTACTTATGGTGCTAAAAATTTNCTNAAGCAGCTGTCCTAGTTACCTANGGTAAAACAGGGTTCGGCGTTATAGAGTTTTGCTGGCCGGCCGCGAGTAGCTGGGACTCTTTCGGAGTTGCCAGCCTCTGTNAGGTACCCTTCTGCCGCTATGACTTTCTTCTGAAAATTGCCAGGATCCAGTTTCTTCCCCAGAATTATTTCGTGAATTTGCCTTAATTCTGAGACGGTGAAAGAGGAAGCACAGAACCCCGCAGCAAGCCTTGAATATTCAACTCCCATTCGGGCTTTAGAAATAGCATCGGTCAATATTATGCTGTGATCAAATGCAAGTTTGTTTGAAAGCTCGTCTTCGACATAACTGACGGGGACAAAAGATGCTCCGTTTTGCTCCGGAGGCTCCGCTACATTGGCGCCGATNCCCATNTAGGCGATAGCGATCGACCGTTCCTCTCTAGGGTCTCGTTCTGGGTCCCCATATGTTCCAAGTTGCTCAAGATACCTCAATGAAGTCCCAGTCGGTCCAGCTGCTCTAGTGAGTTCACGTAGTGCAGCGTCATCCGCCGATTCTCCTCTTTGGCCGATATCTAGTCTGATCAGGCCACCTGGGAGTTCCCAGAAATCCAGAAATGGCGGCCTATTGCGCTTTAGTACTAGAACTTCGAATACTCCGTTGCGAATGGTGAAGAGCACGATTTCTACTGAGACTAGAACCTTGTGCTGCTCATCGCTATATTTTTCGNTCGNCTCTTGACGAGTAAAGCTCCCCGAGTGGTGTAAAACCATACACGACAACATACCATTAATAGTGAANAATACAAAATATATTAATAAATATAATTGTANAAAACACTATATATATAGANATCNAGTCACNAAAAGCTATCCAGAAGTGTCACACCTTCCTTCTACTCTAAATACAAAAGAAATCCCCATCTACAACTTACAAAGGAAAAAACCTATGGAATCCCCACCACATATGGCCTCAGATACATCTTTAGCAAAACAAACGAAGACCCCGAAACCAGAAACCACCATAAAAAACAGAGACCGAATAGCCGCCATCGAACAAGTTGAAGCCCAATTAAAAGCGCTAACNCCTCAAGAATTCCCATACCTAGACGAAGAATGGNCAACGAATCACAAAGTGGATTGGAATTCTCTATATGNCGTCGAGAATACTGACCCGGCGCTACCGGAATCACCTAATGCAGANCTAGTGGGTTCAACNTAATCGATAGAAATAGAAAAGTTTGTTCCGGTAGAACCACCCATAGTCCCCATCCCTTGGTTCTACCGGAACACAAATCGAAATTGTCANGAAACCATCGAATAACGTCCNTAACTGATAATGGACTGAGCTATAGACTTCATTGAATCATGGAAGAGTCATTTACTAAACGAGTATTCTTAGGCTGGGAGAAACCCTTAGTAGCTGAATCCGTAAATTGGCTCATCCAACATTATCCAGAAGGTTTCGAAAATCTTGTAATNGGCGTACCCGGAGGCAGAGCTGGATGGCAAGTCCGAGAGCTCCTAGCAACCAGTGAAGCGAAGACTCTTATACCNCCTAAAGTAGTGACCGCAGGACGCCTGCCTGAGGAACTTATTAACTTTGACCTACCACCTGCTTCGCCCTTTCTCCAGTCCATAGCTTGGAAGAAAGCGCTTGAAGAAATCCGTCCAGAATCTTTAAGGTCCTTAACACTATTTGAAAGTTCAGATGACGGGGTTGGAACAGCATTCGTGAACGAGATCTTTGGCCTCTACCGAGAATTAGCTGGTGAAGGATACTGGTTCAGCTCGCTCGAAGAACACCTTCCGCAAGATATGCCCGATAAAGAGAGGTTTCGCTGGCAGGCATTAGCTGAGGCCGAACAGAAAAAGGATGACTTTCTCGCTCATCTAGGATTTTGCGATCCGCAGAATACAAGACAACTCCTCATAGAGAGCGATTGTATAAATACTGATCTGAATATCGTCCTTGTTGGTGTTCCTGACTCCAACGATGTGTTGAGAAAGCTTATCGACAAGATCCCGCATCGGGTAACCATTCTTATTGGCGCCCCAGAATCACTTAGTGAAACATTCGACCGATATGGGAGGCCAAACATAGACCATTGGACTGAGCGTAAGTCAGAGTATCCGATAGAAGGCTGGTTGATAGCTGAGGACCCAACACATCAGGCTGAACTAGCAATCCAGACGATAGCGGAACTAGATAGAGAATACCCCGCAGGCAAAATCAGTATCGGTGTTCCCGATCATTCGGTGACCCCGTACATCCAACGAAAGCTAGAACAGCATGGGATTACGGGACGTGACGCCGCAGGGACCCCAATAAGCAAGACAAAACCGACACTACTGATGGATGCAGTCGGTTCGTATTTATCATCAAAAAGTTTCTCTTCCTATGTTTGGCTGCTCCGCCACCCCGACATTCAACGACTTCTACCCAGAAAAGATTCCGCAATTGATGATTTAGATGAATACTTCAACCGGCATTTCCCAGTCAGGTTCACTGGCACGCTGCACACCTACCCAAAAGAACGGGGAGAACGTCTAAGAACCAATTATCAGAAAATCGAAGAGTTACTCGGTGAATTAACTGCAGTTCAGAAGAAGCCCATGACCGATTGGATAGCTGAATTTAAGACCTTCCTTTTCAAGGTTTACGGAGATTCCAGGTTGCTGCCGCACATACACGAAACTGACCGAGTTCTCGTTGAAACATTCGAACAGTTTAAAATTGTCTTCGAGAAATGTTCACGCTTACCGGATAAAGCACTCCCGCGCATGAGCGCAGTGGAAGCCATCAGTTTCATACTACAAGAGCTCTCATCAGTAAACATTCCGCCTGACGCCCCTAAAGAGTCAGTGCCCTCCATTGAGTTACTTGGCTGGCTAGAACTTGCGCTAGATGAATCACCTGTACTCATCGTCACCGGCATGAATAACGAAATCGTGCCATCAAAGCTTAACTATCCTGGCTGGCTGCCCGAAACAATACGGTTTAACTTGGAACTAGATCGAAGAGATCGAAGATTTGCTAGAGACGCATATATCTATGAATTCCTTGTACATAGTAAAGATCATCTCCGAGTTATTTCTGGCCGACGCGGAATAAGTGGGGACCCACTACTCCCATCGCGAATACTTCTGAATGTTGAAGACGAGCATATAGCAGATTATGCGTTGCATGCCATGAAACCAGCTAAGCGGGTGGGGTATGAGACCGAACACGGGTCAAAAAACCTTATTGTGTTTCAACCCCCAATCGATTTAGAGCGGGCAGTCCCAGAGAAGTTGAGTGCTACCGCGTTTCGAACCTATCTCGAATCCCCATACATGTTCTACCTCAGGCATATTCTAAAACTCAGAACCATAGATGACGTGGGTGAAGAACTAGACGCGGCTTCATTTGGTGACATCGCCCATGACGTCCTCGAAGATTTTGGACGTTCCGAAGCAAGAGACAGCACTAGTTTGAAGGAAATTTGTGCAGTTCTAGATGATGGGTTGGGACGATTGGCGAAACGACGGTTTGGTGTTAATGCCAAACCCGCCATCACCCTCCAAATGGAACAGCTCCGCCATCGTTTGTATAAGTTTGCTGAACAACAAGTGNCCCATAGAAACGAAGGGTGGTTTATCCACAAAACAGAGTCTAATTTATCGAAAGAACTATTTGTCGACGGGACTCCGATCACGATCACGGGAAGAATTGACCGTATTGACCGGAATGAATCAACCGGTGAATGGATCATCTTCGACTACAAAACAAATANTCTCGACCCCTTAAAAGCACACGGCGTTGGAACTAAAGGTGGGTGGAANGACCTTCAGCTTCCCTTGTANTGGTATCTACGCGAAGAAGATATGAAGTCAGANACATGNCGTCTNGGGTATATCAATCTTGCTGCGGATGAGGCAGCTTTTAACCACCATTCAGCGCAAGAATTTCAAGCTGAGGAAGGGGTAGAACGGGCCCAAAAGGTTATTCAAGATATCCGAAGCCGTAACTGGTTAGAAATGGGAAACCCTCAGCTCTATGGAGAGTTCTCATTCCGCGCACTATGTGGCGAGGGTCTTCTAGGTGGAGCAAAGATAGAGGCNAATCATGAGTGAATATTCAAACAAAGTTGTCCTCGCTTCCGCCGGTACCGGTAAGACGTACTCACTAACTAACCAATACCTCCGNCTCCTATTTCTTAATGAGGACCCAGGNAAAATTCTTGCAACAACATTTACAAGAAAAGCTGCAGGGGAAATACGTGACCGNGTTTTTGAACGCCTCGTNCAATCAATTTCGGACTCTGACAAAAGAACAGAACTATCAGAAGAGATAGGGATACCGTTAAGCGAAGACCAATGTAGGGGGAAGCTAGCAGAGTTCGTTCAGAAGCTTGACCAGATACAAATCAGCACAATCGATGCTTTCTTCAACCGNCTTATAAATCTCTTCTCTCATGACCTTGGACTTCCCACCCAGTGGGGGATTATCCAACAAGCCAGAGAGGATGAGCAAACTATCGAAGCTCTCACTTCGATGATTCAGGAAGAAGGACTCACACGGGTTACAGAAATNATCGAGGGATTAAACCGGTTAGGAGACAAAGGGGTCTATCAAGAGTTCCTTCGGGTCGTTAAACTGATGCGCCCAGTTTTTCTCGAAAGTGACCCTGAAGCATGGGATTGTATCACCGCTCCTGACCCTCCATCTTCTAAAGATTTAGCAGAGGCGATAACGACTTTAGAAGAATTTAACGATATCCCAGTCATCAAAGATGGTTCACCACATAAAGGCTGGCAAACCAAGATCGATGANATACAAAAGCTACTCCCAGATGCCAGACGAACAGGAAACTGGGAAATAATCACTGCGATAGGACCTGCCCAAAAAGCTATCCAAGGCGAAGAGAAGTATGACCGTAAGGAAATCCCTGAATCGTTTGCAAGTGCCATTAATGTGTTGGGGTTATCCGTGGCTCATACCGCCGCTGCGGAAATTCAGAAAAGAAATCTCGCCATCCGGCAACTTCTTGAAAAGCTCGAAACAGAACTNAAGGAAATCAAACGGAGGAACAGTAAGTATACGTTCAGCGATCTGCCGATCTTCTTNGCACAGAACTCCTTCGCTAATGAAGGAAGCNATAAAGTAGNGGTAGATTTTTCCTACCGGCTTGGAACAGGAATTCAGCACCTNTTGTTGGATGAATTTCAAGATACGAGCCCGACACAGTGGAGAGTGCTCCAGCCNTTCGCTCAAAAAATCCTCGCAACTCCTGAAAGAGGCTCTTTCTACTGTGTCGGCGATGTTAAACAGTCGATCTACACTTGGCGCCAAGGAGAGCCCCGCCTTCTTGAATCGATGAAACAACTCTATCCACAACTGCAGAGCGAAACCCTCTCCGTCAGTTACCGATCGTCACCAGTAATACTTGAAACGGCAAACACAGTATTTGTGAACCTCATAGAGACAATAAGTGAACTCTCAAATAACGACCCCAATTGGATTGACGGAGCTCAGCTATGGACGGCGAACTATCCGGAACATGAAAGCGCCGACCATCTTCGAGACTCTCCGGGCGCAACGTATCTGGTCGAAGCGAAAAAGAAAGAAGAAAANGNAGGTGAATCTNACCCCGTTCTTGAAAAATTAGTAGAACGTCTCCTTGCCCTAACAGAAAAATCNGGCAGTATTTCGATAGGTGTTCTAACAAGAACTAACAAACCAATATCTAGCATCATCGACCGGTTACAGGCATCAGGTCTCAAAGCAAGCGGAGAAGGTGGGAATACCATTACGGATTCACTAGCCATCTTGCAACTACTCTCCATNCTCCGTTTCGCTGACCATCCTGGCGACTCAGCAGCACTGCATGCTGCGACTACCGCGCCNTTATGGCCAACACACCTATTTGAGAGCATCACCCAAGAGAATGAAGTATTAGCCTCAGTTATACGAGAACGAATTTTAGAACAAGGATATGGGAAATTTATAGCTTCATTGCTTCCGAAGATGCAGGACCATGCATCATATGGAGATTGGGACCTCCGTCGATTCAACCAGCTAATTGATCTCGCATTTAGCTANGACACTGAAAACGCCAGCAGCCGAATTTCTGACTTTGTAACCTATATCCAAAATACAAAGGTCGAGAATCCCGATACCGTAGGAATCCGCGTCATGACCGTGCACGCCGCCAAAGGATTAGAATTTGATGCGGTTTTCGTTCCTGAACTTACCGAATCCCTACAAGGCAGGACGCCACAAATATACGCCGAACGGCCGGATCCAGAGCATTTCTATCAACGAGTAAGTACTTCTCCTAAAAAAGATCACCGTGCCTTAATCGGGGGAGTGCTCGAAGCGCTCCATCAAGATCATTTAGTCCACCAGCTACAAGATGCCTTTTGTGTTCTCTACGTCGCAATGACACGAGCCCGACATCACTTAGAGATGATTGTTGAGGCGCCACCCAAAACACAATCGACTGCGAAGACCTTCCAACANCTACTTCGCAAATCCTTCGCATTAACTCCACCCGATGACCATGGAATNATCTGGGAACACCCTGATAACAACTCGGAATGGGCAAACGTACTTGAGCNTCCCAGCGATGAAGATGAAGACATAGTCATTTACGACCCNTCAGTTCCTTTGCTCCCTAGAACGTCCGAACACCGGCACCTACCCCGCAGATCCCCGAGTGACCANTTTGGACCGCGCGGAATTCGAATAGACGAAATGTTNAATGTTTCGACCGGNGGTGCGCTCCGAGGAGAAATATTCCACCGCCTTTTCGAAGAGGTCAACTGGTTAGAAGAATTTAACTTACAAGATGACGACCTGCTCCACACCCTCGGAAAGTTTGATGTAATCGAAGAGACCCTCAGACAATACATAGAAGAATTCCGACTATCACTTCGAGAAGATAACGTAGTGAAGCATCTCACAAGAGCAAATCAACCCACCACAATCCATGAAATCCCAGTTCAATGGGAGGCATGGAGAGAGCGACGTTTCTGTATCAGCCTCGAAAATGGCGATGGGACAGAAACCCTGTGGAACGGCATAATCGACCGAGTTAACGTCGCAACAGACAGCTCCGGAAAATATGTTGGGGCAACACTTCTTGACTACAAGACGGACGCTGTAACAGCGNAAACGCTCTCTAGAAAAGCTAAAACGTATCAGCCACAGTTGTTTACCTANAGAAAGGTTCTTAATGTAATTACCGGAATTGACGAAAGAGAAATAGAAACAGGNCTCTTGTTTCTTGGTTCAGACATGTATATTCCTGTAGATTCTATTTAGGGCCCTAGTTAAATCAAAACCGATNGAAGGTAACAGAGTGTTAGATAATACTGAGGCAATCNCGGACCCAACGAAGATGTGGCACAAAACCGCCTGCGTTCTATGTAGCGCCAATTGCGGACTCGAGGTCCGGCTCGATAATCGAGATATCACCAGAGTCAGGGGAAATAAGACCCACGTAGCCAGTAAGGGATACACATGTGAAAAAGGACTACGAATCAACTATTACCAAAACAACACTGGAAGAATTACCACNCCACTGAAACGNCTAGAAGANGGAACGTATATCGAAGTNGANTGGGATACAGCNATNGNAGGAGTAGCCCAAGGNNTNAAATCGGTNGCNGANAAATATGGTGCNGACAAAATTCTCTACTACGGNGGTGGGGGACAGGGGAACCACATTGGAGGCGCCCACTCAACGGCCACGAGACGAGCATTTGGCATAGTTCGAAAATCAAACGCGCTAGCCCAAGAAAANACCGGCGAAGCATGGGTCGAAGGATTAATGTTCGGTACCCACACGCACGGAGGGTTCCATGACGCCGAGGTAGCAATATTTCTAGGGAAGAACCCATGGCATTCTCATGGATTCGATGAAGCCCGAAGGGTACTAAANGAAATCTCTAANGACGAGACACGATCCCTGATCGTCATAGANCCTCGACGGACCGAAACAGCTGACCTAGCCGACTTTTGGCTCCAAGTACGACCCGGCACGGACGCATTTCTCCTGGCTGCTATCGGATCAGTAATCGTCAACGAAGGCCTCACCGACGATAGTTGGCTCTCCGACAACACTGTCGGAGCTGAACTCACAAAATCCGCTTTTGCAAAAGTNCCAATCGCGGATTATTCAGAACGCTGCGGAATCCCCGAAAATCAAATCAGAGACGTCGCCAGACGTATCGCCACAGCAGAAAGTGTTTCGACATACGAAGACCTAGGAATAGAAATGGGCCCAAACTCCACACTCATCTCCTACCTGCATCGTGCTATCTCTATCCTCACAGGAAATTTTGGTAAACCCGGAGCGCTAGGGCCACATACCTCCGTCGCCCCACTGTTCAACTACAGTGCTGCAGGGAAAGAACCTCTCGATCCAGTAACCGGAGGAAAAATCATTTCCGGGCTAGTTCCATGCAACGAAATCGCTGATGGTTTTCTGTCTGACCACCCTGAACGAAGCAGAGCAATGTTCATCGAAAGCGGTAACCCTGTTCATTCACTTGCAGAATCTGAAAAGTTCCGTCAAGCAATGCGAGCCGCAGAGTGCACCGTTGTTATCGACGTCGCAATGACAGAAACAGCGGAGCAAGCAGATTGGGTGCTTCCCGCCTCATCCCAATATGAAAAAGCTGAAGCGACCTTCTTTTCTGCAGCATTTCCAGAGAACATGTTCCACCTGCGGCCAGCGATTATCGAACCCATGGAAGGGACCCTCTCCGAACCAGAAATTCATAGTCGACTCGTCCAAGCAACCGGAGTGCTCGACGATGTCGATTTCAACTCCCTACGAGGAGCAGCTGAAGAAGGATTACAAAGTTTCTCTGAAGCCTTCATGACTGCAGCAATAGAAAACAAAGCAGTATCTGAGTATGGTGCGGTAGTTCTCTACGAAACACTGGGGAAGACCCTCCCGTGGGAAAAGCAAGGCGGTGCAGTCTTGTGGTTTAGCTGTCAAATGGTCGCCCAAAAGTACCCTGAACAGGTCCGAGCAGCTGGACATATTGGAGAGGGAGCAGAGCTAGGGAACGCTCTTTTCCAAGCAATCCTCGACGGCGAAGATGGCGTTATCTTTACCCGACATACGCATGAAGAGGCTTTTGATTTCCTCACCACACCCGATCAGCGAATTAATTTGGACATTAAAGAAATGCACACAGCTTTAGAAGGCCTTGTCACAGCTCCGGTGAAATATACCAGCGAGGAATTCCCCTACATCCTTGCNGCTGGCGAAAGAAGAGGTTTTTCAGCTAACACAATCATCCGCGATCCTAGTTGGAGGAAAAAAGATCAAGAGGGAGCTTTGCGTATCCACCCCAAAGACGCAGAAGAACTCCGTCTAGATAACGGAGAGCGGGTCCGTATCATCACCCCAGGAGGGAAAGCAGTTGCTGTCGTTGAAATTAANGAAACCGTTTTACCAGGATANGTTTCTCTCCCCAACGGATATGGGCTCTCNTACTCTCCAGCTGGTGGAAATCCTGAAATTGTCGGAGTTGCGCCGAATGAACTAACCAGCACAGAATGGCGCGACCCTATTGCAGGAACACCTTGGCACAAGCACGTTCCTGCACGCCTTGAAGCAATAGCTAAATAANGACGCTATTCTTCAATCCTGGCTTTCGTCTTCATCGTATTCACTTAGCTCTGGAACATTCAAAGGCCGGATCGGTGTCTGCGTAATCTCAAGTTCCTTAGGNGGTTCACTTACAATGTTCAGCTCATTCAACTCCCGCATCGTTGGTAGAACCATCTTTTCGAGCGACCCAATCATTTCGTTGTGGGCTTTATTAGCACTTTCGAGGCCTCTGCCAGCCTTTGCTACGTGACCAAGCATGGTATCGATNCGTCGGTAAAGNGTCTGCGCNAAATCTCCAACTGTCTTTGCTTCTTTCTGAATATGGAATACCTGCCACCCATGAAATGTGGCCTTAAGCACAGCGAGCAGATTCATCGGCGAAGCCAAGATTATCTTGTCTTTCATCGCTTCCTCAAGAAGCGTTGGTGCAGCCCGCAAGGCATCTGAGANCATACTCTCCAGCGGGACGAACATGACAACGAACTCCGGAGAATGCTCAAATTGATTCCAGTAAGCTTTTCCGGCCAACGTTTTGATGTGCTGTTTCATTGCGGCTATGTGAGCCTGCAAAAGTCTTGATTGTTCATCAGGGCTATCCGAGCCCACCATCTGCTCATAGGCAGATCCAGGGGCTTTAGCGTCAATAGCTAGAGAAGAGTCGTTCGGAAGGCGAATCACGACATCTGGAATACCAACTTTGCCATCTACTTGTCCGGAAGTCTGCGTTACAAAGTCAGCGTAGGGAGACATGCCAGCAAGTTCGATAATGTTCCGAAGCGAGTTCTCGCCCCATTTACCTCTAGAAACAGGGGACTGTAACGCTCCAACCATACGACTTGTCGAACTATTCAAATCAGTCAACTGCTGATTAAGGTTATTGACCTGACCTGACGTGCTGTTATGTGCGGTCTGAAGTTTGGCGATGACTTCTTTCAGATTGGTGAGCTCTGTCTCCATTGGGTTCAGAAGNTTTTTTGTNTGCTCGGTCAGAGTTTCAGTGTTGGCTTTAAAGAATTGTTGGGTTCCCTCATTGGTCTGCTGCATCGCCGCCTGCGCTGCAGTTGTCACTTCAGCATTGATAACACTCTTAATTAGCTCCAGAGCCGAAGGGTCAAGGCTACTTATTGAATTAATCTCTGTATCAACTCTTTTGTTTTTTTGCATTTGCGTCATCAGCATGAACACGACAACAGCTGCAAGAATCCCCACGAGTACGACCANAAAAACTACCATTACTCCATTGTTGCATTCAGGTGCGACAAAATGGAAACTCTAAGAAAAATCAGGACTCGTTGAGTNAGTTGAGCGNATTCTGTGGCTANTTGAGACCGCTACTTATTCGAAGAGGGTTGCCAAAGCAGTGGGAAAATCTGATCAAATTCAGAGAGCAGTTGGCCGGTTTGTGGGTTCTGNTCCAAGAGATCTACTGGATCAGGAATGATTTGACCCGGACGCTTGATGTAACGGATATTTGGCCCTGCATACATAATGGCGTGGCTTCTTCGGGGATATGCAAGATTGATATTTCCTTGAGCCGCATGTAACACATTTCCATGGAACAAGATCACGTCCCCCGGCTCAAAGTGCCAATTGAGAATATCGAAAGAATCCCTTGACGCTTCAATATTGGGAGTTTCAGGAAGCGATTTATCCATAATTGCGCTGTTGTATGAGAAGTCATCTCCAGGNCGCTCATAGATTCCNAACTCTTTNGCCATTGACATNTGTGCTTCGTATTCTTCCTCACTAAGATCTGGATCCCGTCCAGCAAGAGGNCGATACGTAATATTCCAAAGATGCGAGCCCTTTACAANTTCAAGGCTCGCTTCACGGGGAACAATATCTGGCGAGATCCAAGCACGAACGAGATCATGGCCTTCCACGTTGTAATAACTTGTATCTTGATGCCACGGAGTCGGCATGAGAATACCAGNTGGCTTATAAAACATCTGATCCATGTAAAACCGGATTGGGCCATTAAGGATCGACCCTACAAGAGAGGGNATTGGAGATTCACAGATAAATTTCTTCAGTTTCTTTGACCTAGCAGCCGGAAATTGATCAATCCGTAGTTCACTTTCCGGTGATACCAGAGCACTTGACATACCATCTGGCTGCTCGAAACATTCGTCAAGCCCTTCTGCTAATAGTTCTACCCATTTATCGTCCAAGACGCCTTGAAGGTGCACAGCTCCATCTCGGTGAAAAGAAGAGCTCTGCTCGGGGCTGACTATCTCTTTAATAGGCGAAACCATGCTTCTTTCTCAAGATAGCTACGACCATTTCTGGCAGCTATCAGACGGAAGAGGATTCGGTGCAGGAGCTATATCTCGTTTGATCTCGTTTGTAGTAACCACTTCCAATGTGGCACCAACAAGCCGGAGAGGTGTAGGGACGAAAGCCCAGACATAGTCACCATCTTCGGGTTCGCCGATCGGGTAGTCCTCGTGGTAGACCATGATCGGCTCGTCTTCCAAAGTCACACAATCGATATAGAGGAGCCCACCGGTATCTTGGAGCTCTCCTCTTGGTAAACGGTAAGCTGCGCCCCCGCCATTCGTCACTACCTGTAACGCACAGTCAATAAAGACATATACATAGTGAGTCCTAGCTTCCCCTGTCGGTTCAGAGATAGGAATTGTTTTTACCCACAGCTCGTGAAAACCATCTTCGTTGACATCAGTACCAAATTGAGGAACATAGGTTGCCTCTGAAGCTGTCGCTGTACCTATTGCTTCAATCCACGCAGTGGACCCATTGAAACTTGTTGCTACCGATACATACACGCCATCTTCGATCGTAACAACGGTAGCTTCATCCATTATTCCATCACCATCAACGTCTATCAAAATAGGTTCACTTGTGGATGTCGCGGACCCAACCGCTTCACTCAAACTCGTTTGGGCTGGGCAGGGTTTTTCAGGAACAGTATCAATTGCGAGCTCAAGCTCTTCTAGCGCAGCGAGATGAGCGTCTCTGGTATCGTTTCCATACCAGCCATCAGCTTCCACTCCTAACGCTTCTTGAAGCTCCTTAACGGCGTCACTTTGTTCGAGCCAGGTATACGTTCCGGTAAGTATGCTTTCAAGTTCTTCTTCGCTTCGGTCATCAGTGCTTTCTTCCTCTTCTTCTGCGTCCGGATCTTCTCCTTCTGCGTCTGGCCCTTCATCTTGAACCTGTTCTTCATCGCCTCCAGACTGAAGAGTAGCTATAACTTGCTGTGCCTGATCTAGTTGCGCCTTCGTCTCAGCTAATTCTGCACGTAATGCATCTTCGGTGTCTGAATTCGAACCAGACCCACAACTAATACCTACAACTACCAATGCCATTACTATCATGGCAGTTAGGAATTTGTTTAATCGGCGATGCATAGTTAGATCTCCTCGCACTATTCAGTAGAAATTTCCTAACTAAATTATAGCGATAGAGAGTGGTTGGGGAGGCGCGAGTCTTTGACAACCTCGGCTAGAGGTTAAAAAGCCTAGTGAATTCCTTAACCCAAGAATCAGAATTCCCAACAACCTTCCCAAGCATGACCCACTCCTCATCAGAGACTGTGCCATCAAAACGGGCATTTGTCATTTGATCAGCTCCCCAAGCTACAGGCCAGCGGAGTTGGTGCGTCGAGCTGGAGAGGCATTCAAGAATGGTCTCTGCTACAGCCTCTGGTCGAATATTTGCAGCAATGCCAGCAGCGTACATATCAAACATTCGCTGATACGTGTCCCTATACGCAGGGTTATTGGGAAAGTCACTGTTCTTTCCAAGAATCGCTGTTCTTGTGACCCCTGGTTCAATAATAGAAACTCGCACCCCATGTGCAGCAAGGTCATGGGCCAGATTTTCACTTAAACCCTCCAACGCCCATTTCGAAGCCGAGTAGACTGGTTGACCGGGAAGCCCCACACGACCAGCGATAGATGAAATTTGGACGATATGTCCAGATTGGTTTTCTCTCATAATAGGAAGCACCGCTTGGGTACATCGAATGACGCCCCAGAAATTTGTTTCAAAAACTTCCTTATCCCTATCAATGTTGATATCTTCTACTGCGGCATTTGAACCAATGCCAGCGTTATTGATTAGAACATCAATTCTTTCGCTTTCTTCAAAAATATGCCTGAACCCTTCCTGCACAGACTCATCACTTCCAACGTCAAGCTCGATTTGGAGGACTTCAAGCTGAAGCTCATCAGCTAAATCACGAAGTTTTTCTCCTCTCGAAAGTGACCGCATCGTCGCGAACACCTTATAGCCTTTCGAAGCTAAGAGAAGAGCCGTCGAGCGTCCTATTCCTGAATTCGCTCCGGTGACAACAACAGTCTCCTGCGTATTCACGACCGATCTCGCAGGAACCTTCGGAGGATTTTCCCGCTAGCCGATTTGGGGATTTCGTCAATAAATTCGACCATCTGAATCTGCTTGTATGTCGCTACCTTATCGGCAACAAAATCTTTAATGTCAGTTTCCGTTGCTTCCATTTCGGGTTTGAGAGTAACGAAGGCTTTTGGTAACTCGCCAGCCTCATCATCTGGGATGCCGATGACTGCAACATCAGCCACAGCAGGGTGGGTGATGATAATAGCTTCAAGTTCCGCAGGGGGTACCTGAAACCCTTTGAACTTAATGAGTTCTTTCACCCTATCGACGATGTAAAAGTGCTGATGTTCATCGATTGTGGCAACGTCACCTGTATGAAGCCATCCATCTTCATCAATAGTGAGAGCTGTCGCTTCGGGGTTATTTAAGTATCCGGACATAACCATAGGCCCCCTTATCCAGAGCTCACCTTCACCTCCGATATCTTGATCCTCTCCGGTTTCAGGATCCACAATTCTGCACTCAGCATTTGGGACTGTAAGGCCAACCGAGCCCGGCCGGTACTGTCCGCTTGGGGTAATGTGCGTAGCGGGGCTGAGTTCGGTCATCCCGTATGCTTGGATCACTTCACAGCTGATCCGCGCTGCTGCTTCTTCAGCGAGTTCAGAACCTAAAGGTGCTGCACCTGATAGGACCATTTCTAAGGAAGAGAGATCGAAGTTGTCAATGACGGGATGTTTCGCTAGAGCCAAAATCATCGGAGGGACGGCAAAGAAATGGGTAATCCTATGGGTCTGAATTAAGGTCAGTGCTTCAACAAGGTCAAAACGTGGCATCGAGATGACGGTGCACCCATTTGCAAGCAGCCCATTCATTAAAACCTGCATGCCGTAGATGTGAAAGAATGGAAGGACGGCGAGCCCTGAAGCGTCTTGGTTATATTCGATAACTCCATCACACTGGCAGAGGTTAGCTACCAGATTTTTATGGGTCAGAATTACTCCTTTGGGCAACCCAGTAGTTCCGGACGAATATGGCAGAACCATAGCATGTGAAGAAAGGTCAACTGGGACTTGATCTATCGGCTCAGATGAAACGACTTCACTCAGGGGAGTAGCGTCCTCATGCTCGCCAATCACGATAATCTCTGTGACGTCCGTGCCTTCTATGGCTTCAAGCGCCATTGGGACTGCTGCTTCAATGGTGACAAGGACTGAAGCCTTGGCGTCATTTAATTGAAACCTAATTTCCTCAGCTCCATATGTCGGATTTACCGTAGTCACTGTTCCACCAGCAACAGCCGTGCCGTGAAAAGCGACAGCGTACTCTGGAAGGTTAGGCGAGACCAGAGCTAAGGTGTCACCTGGGCCAAACCCACGCGAAGCTAAACCACCTGCAAATCTATGGATTAGGTTCTTCAGCTCGCCAAAAGTAACTACCCTTCCCGAGGCTCCTTCAATAAATGCTGGTTTGTCCTCAAGCGTATCGGCATGGCGTAGAACGAATTCGGTGACAGGGATATCGAGAATTTCTACATCCTCGTAGGGGCTTTTGTGGATAATGGCCATTCATTTACTCCAAAGAAATCGGGATTAACTGTATGTATTGTCCCTCTAGCTTCTCTCATGCTGCACAGGGATGCAAACCCCGAATACTGCGTTGCGATCTCTAACCGAGGTAATACATTGGATATAGGAAAGAAAGGTCAATATGAACCGCTTTATAGACAAGGTCGCTTTTATCACTGGAGCCGCATCAGGAGTAGGCCGGGCTACAGCAAGACAAATGGTTGAAGAGGGCGCCTATGTCTTTGGGGTCGACATTGACGAACAAGGACTTCAATCTGTTTCCGACGAATTAGGAGAACAATTTCACCCACAGAATGTCGATATACAAAATAGAGAATCCTGCCACGAGGCGGTCGAAAAATGTGTTGAACNCTTTGGGAAACTTGATGTTGTAGCAAATGTCGCAGGAGTTGTCCGCTCCCACCACGTCACAGATGTCGATGAAGAGACGTGGCGACTCATTATGGGCGTCAACTTGGATGGGATGTTCTGGGTAACTCAAGCAGCAATACCACATCTAGAAAACACAGCTGGAAATATTGTGAACGTAGCATCAAATGCCGGATTCATGGGGCAGGCCTACACCGTCCCATATTGCGCTGCGAA
This sequence comes from Acidimicrobiaceae bacterium, assembly GCA_002724825.1. Taxonomy (GTDB): domain Bacteria; phylum Actinomycetota; class Acidimicrobiia; order Acidimicrobiales; family UBA8592; genus UBA8592. The sequence continues at coordinate 7,238 of PBPU01000026.1, read as the reverse complement.
AGGAGCTGTCATCAATATGACTAGGGCGCTCGCCATGGAGTACATAAAATCAAGTATTCGTATCAATGCAATTGCCCCTGGAGGTATGAAAACTGCAATGACAGAGAATTGGTCAGCACCAGATGACATAGATTTTGAGCTAATGAAATCTTATACCGGCTTCCGAGGGATGGCAGANCCAGAAACAGCGGCGAACGCTATTTGCTGGATGGCTTCTGACGAAGCGGCTCGATGCACCGGATCTATTCTTTCAGTAGATGGNGGACTTACAGCGGCATAAAAAAATGGGAAACAGCTACCAAAAAGACTATGATCGGACCTAACGGGGAGAGATATGCGGGGAATCAAACATCCACTAACAGATGAAATTTATGAAGTCAGCGATGATGGCGCAAACGTGATTGTCGATGGTCAATCAGGATCAGGAGTTTTCACCTTTAGCGGTGAATGGATTTCAGGAGATCTAAAAGTAGCCGACGAACACCTTTGTGGATGGCTAGGAAGTGAACGCGGAGAGAATCGATTCAGAGATACCGACAACAGGACAAGGAGAATGTCATGACGATTGCCGAATCAAAATCTAAAGATCTCTCATATCAGGAACTTCTTGACCTNGACACTCACGATGTGAACCCGACACTTCGACTTACCAGCGATGTAGATTTTGGAACAACTAATATCCCTGCCGAACGCTATACATCCCAAGAGTTCTTCGACCTCGAAGTAGAAAAGATTTGGAAGAAAGCTTGGCAGATGGTCTGTCGNGAAGAGCATATACCCAACGTTGGGGATACATACGTGTATGACATTGTGGGCACATCAATCCTAGTTGTGCGCTCCGCACCTGACGAGATAAAAGCGTTTTACAACGCATGTCTTCACAGGGGACGCCAGCTTCGTGACTGTAGCGGCCACGCCGGGGACGTTATCCGCTGTCCCTTTCATGCCTTAGCCTGGCACCTAGATGGAACGCTAGAAAATCTCACTGCTGCTTGGGATTTCCCTCAGGTCCAACCAGAAAATTTTTCTCTCCCTGAAGTCAAGGTTGCCTCGTGGGAAGGTTGGGTATTTATAAATATGGACCCTGCCTGTGAAGATTTCTACGAATACATTGGTGACTTACCAAAACACTTCGAGAAATGGGCACCTCACAAGAAATTCGTTTCAGCGCACGTTGCCAAACGGTATCCAGTGAACTGGAAGGTCGCCCAAGANGCCTTTATGGAAGCATTCCACGTGATTGCCACCCANCCGCAAATACTAACTGGAACTGGTGACTGTAATAGTCAATATGACGTCTTCGGTAACTTTTCAAGAGCTATAACGCCTAANGGAACNCCAAGCCCACACCTACAGTGGAGCCCTACAGAACAAGAAATTTTTGACGCAATTACGGACAAACGTCTCGACGAGGATCCCATGGCTCATGTTCCTGAAGGGATGACAGCACGCGCCTTTGCGGCCAAAGTAGCTAGAGATCGCCTCCGNCCTGCTGTCCCTAATGTTGATGAATACTGCGATGCCGAAGTAAATGACAGTATGTACTTCACACTCTTTCCGAATTTTCATCCATGGGGCGCTTTTAACCGTATCAATTACCGATTTCGGCCAGTCGGAACAAAGGTCGATGAGTGCTTGATGGAGTGTATCTACACCGAAGACTTTGAAGGCGATGATCGACCACCCCCAGCTGAATATATAGAACTCGGGATAGACCAAGAATGGACAGAATTAATTCCAGTTATCGGAAACCTTGCAAGGGTTTTTCAACAAGACAGTTTCAATTTACCAAAAGTCCAAAAAGGCCTTGAAACATTTAAAGCTGATGGTTTGACTTTAACGAAATACCAAGAAGTAAAGATCCGACATTGGCACGCAATGGCCGAGCGATTTATCGCGAACTAGTACCCTTTCAACAGCAGTAGTTAATCTGCTATCCAACTTCCGTGGAAACCTGTTGGCACTCGTCGAGGTAAGTGAATTTCAGCTACAGGATCTGCCGCTACGTTGCTAGCATCCAAAAGAACCAGATACGAGGTATTCGTGTCACCGGCGTAAACGTATGTCATTAGGTAACCGTCGTCTTCATTTATGCCACCTTCCGCTTGAACAAACGATGGCTCTCCAGGAAAGTGGCCAGCGGGGAAAGTGTGCTCTGTTCGAGTTCCTCCATTGGTAAGGTCATATTTATATATTGAACCGCCGGTTCCGTCAGACCCTGGTCCCATTGTGACGGTATAGCCGTATCGATTCGTCAGGCCAACAAGATGATCGGGGACCCGTGGGAATTCACTTCCCTGATCATCAATTTGCTTTTCCGATACTCCTCCAGTCGTCAAGTTGAAACGCCACTCCCACATCATCGGAGCATCGGCCGGATCTGGATCATCTGAGACTCCAATATCTGAATTCTCTCTCCAGATTTCTCGGAGGCGGCACCCATTGACTACGACTTCATCTCCATCCTCATAGGAATTGAGTGTATGAAAGACATAGCACGGGTCAACATCGAACCATTTCACATCGTTGTTGGAACCTTCTCTAGGCATAATTCCGAATCGAGAGGGGTAGTCATCGCTCCACCTGATAGGCATGCCACCCTGCATAGCCAACTCCATATCGAAAATCGCAGGCAAATCCATGAAGATTGAATGGTTTCTCGTAACCGTAAAATCATGCATCATCGTCGGGCCGTTAACCGTAATCTCTTCACTTTGAACAAGCTCGCCATCTGCGCTCACACGGTGGTACACAAGGTAGGGGGGGAGGGAGCTATATCCGAACATCAGTAGTTCTCCAGTTTCACCACAGATCTTCGGGTGTGCTGTCATAGCAGTCGTTAACTTGCCACCAAAGTCATGGGGCCCTATGGTTTCGACCTTTTCTGACAGTTCATACGGGAACGAACCCTCTTCTAAGGCAAGTATTTTCCCGCCATGTCCGATGACCGACGTATTTGCAACAGAAACATTGTAATCAAACCCGCCCTTTTCCATATCTAGGTAAAGTTCCATCCTGTCTGTATTCGGATTTGCATACATTGGGGTGCGGACATAACGGTTTCGGTACCAGTTGGCCTTTCCTGCGTTTAATTCAATACCGTGAATCATTCCATCACCTACAAACCAATGAGGTGATGTTCCTGTTTGCGGGTTTGCGCCATTGCGGAAGTATCTTCCATTCAGTTCAGGTGGGACTGAGCCTTTAACGTCAAGTTCTGTAACAGTTATTTCATCAAATACCGGAGCATTGTTACCAGAAAGATGCCATGGCGTTTCTTCGTTCGTTTCTTCCTCTATTGCAGTCATTCTTCCCCCTGAGCTTTACCTTTTTATGTTCGAAACTCTATTACCTGATACTGTGTCACAAATCGTAAAACTACGCACGTTGTGATTAAAAAGCGTCAAACAATCAAAGTTTGATATTGGGGGAATCCTAGCATGGATATTTATATCCAGACTTTACTTACAGGCCTTGGTGATGGGGCCGTAATAGCAGGCGTAGCTTTAGGTCTTGTTCTCGCATATCAGGGATCTGGAGTAGTTAACTTCGCTCATGGTGCAATGATGATGTATTCAACTTACATATACGATGAGCTTCGAGATACTGGGGATCTTGTTTTCCCTCTCTCAATTTCTGGCTCTGACCGAGTTAATTTACTTGGGACACCTGCTAGTGGTGATCTAACGGCATTCTGGCCAGCTTTTCTTATCTCCCTTGGAGTTGCGGCGATAGTAGGTCTTTTAGTCCACCTACTAGTTTTTCGACCTTTACGGGGAGCTCCACTCCTCGCCAAAATCGTCGCAACAGTCGGTGTTTTTATTGTCCTCCAATCGATAGTTCTACTGNGATTCGGCACCCAAAATGAAACAGTTCGTGCNATTCTCCCGACAGATATGGTAGNCATTNTCGGAACTAGAATTCCAGAAGACCGCTTATGGCTGGCAGCAATAGTGGTGATAGCTTCACTATTTCTTGCCGCCATCTACCGGTTCACGATATTTGGTATTGCAACTCGAGCAGCTGCTGAAGAGGAGAAGGGGGCGACTCTTATCGGATTTTCTCCCGACATGCTTGCTGCTGGCAATTGGATGCTAGCTTCTATGGTCGCAGCAGTCTTTGGGATCCTTGCAGCGTCACTATCTAACGGCGTCAACACGGTGAATTANACCTTATTGGTTGTTCCGGCACTCGCTGGAGCTCTTGTAGGGTCCTTGCGCTCCTTCNGTGTCACAGCAGCAACGTGTCTAGCCNTAGGAATGTTTCGCTCCGAGCTCTCACTCCTCCAAATGAAATCCTGGTGGCCGGATTTCGCCGGAAACGGGATGAGAGATGTNCTTCCCTTTCTCGTTATCATCGTAATACTATTTTTNAGAGGTGACCGTCTTCCTAATCGAGCTAGTCATTTGACATCGCGCCTCGCCTTTGCTCCTACTCCTAGAAATATTCTGCCGGGGTCCATTATCNTCTCCGCCGCAACAGTTTTAGGCGTCCTTTTTTTCGGAAGAGCCTTACGGCTAAGCCTTTANCTATCAATGACTTCAGTCATTATCGTTCTATCAATCGTCGTCCTAACCGGATATGTAGGCCAAGTTTCTTTAGCTCAAGCAGTGTTTGCAGGTGTATCNGGATTCATCTTAGGGAAAATAGGGTTAGAGACCGGTATNCCATTCCCGATACCAGTCATCCTCGGNGCCCTCGGGGCAGTAATTTTAGGACTCCTGGTTGGCATACCTGCGCTGCGCATACGTGGACTACAGCTAGCAGCTGTGACAATGGCATTAGGGGTTGCAATTGGAACTCTTTTATTTAACAACCGATGGTTCGTGGGTCAAACTGGCGCTCTCTCGATTGAACCTCCAGATCTCTTCGGAATAAATCTAGCGGCAAACGTTGGGTCTGACTTTAATAGATGGGAATACGGGCTGATGCTTCTTTTTGTAACCCTACTTTGCTGCCTCCTTGTGGTGAATGTTCGAAGAACAACAACTGGGCGCCAATTTCTTTCGGTTCGGGCAAACGAGCGAGCTGCAGCCGCATGCGGGGTAAATGGGGCGCTCACAAAACTTCAAGCCTTCGCCTTTTCCTCCTTCTTGGCAGGCCTTGGAGGTGCCATGCTGGCATACCTCCGAGGGCAAATTAGTGGAACTTCCTTTAGTGTTTTTGAGAGTCTCGCCCTTCTTGCATTTGCCTACCTTGGAGGTATTGGATCAGTCAGTGGAGCTCTTGTGGCCGGCGTTCTCGCACCTGGTGGTCTTATNATCGGCCTTATAGCTAAATCATTTTCAGGAGATAGTCTTTCAACGTATGCAAATCTTGTAGGTGGCCTTGGATTAATCCTTACAGCGATTCTGAACACAGATGGAATAGCGGGAAAAATTGCACGAGATCGACATAGAAAAACNAATTTTAAGGCATTGGGAAGAAACACAAAGTAAGCTTCAAGAAACCTTAGGGGGGGGAAATGAAAAAAATTCTTATAGGAATCTTTACTTTGCTCGCACTATTTACAAGTGCGTGTGGCGGTAGTGACAGTGAAGATGGAGCTCAAACATCCACATCCGCATCGGAACAGCAGAGCAGCTCGGATAGCTCTTCGAGTGCATCGGAAGAAACCGCTGTTGAAGAGACAGAGCCTGAAGAAACTGCAGTCGAAGACGAAGAGCCGGAAGAAACGACTGTCGAAGAAGAAGCGGCTGGACCCATCGCAGCTGATGAATCACTGCCCCCTGTCCGGATAGGCCTACTGAACCAGGAAAATGACCCAGTAGGGTCCTTCCCAGAAATCAGGCTAGGTATTGAAGGGGCGGTCGCCTACATAAATACTGAGCTAGGTGGCATAGGAGGCCACCCAATCGAACTTGTGACCTGCTTGCAGAACAGCATTCCCAAAGCCCAAGAATGCGCCCAGGATCTCGCAACAAGTGATCTCGTTTCAGTTATAAACGGGGTCAACATATGGACTTTTGCATTTGACTTCTACGGAACTATGGGAGAAACCCCTGTTATCGGCGGCCTACCGCTATTTGCTGCTGATTACAATCAACCAAATGCCCGCTACTTTAACGGTGGTAGCGTCCAAGTTTATTCCGCTGCGGCTCGCTTTGTCGCAGAAGATCTAGGAGCAAAGAAAGTTGCAGTCCTCGTAAACCAGAACCCTGCCGCTACTGCAGCCCTGGATTCAGGATTAGCGCCTATCTTTGAATCTTACGGAATTGAATATGAATCAATTGATGTCCCGATTCCACTTACCGACGCTATCCCTCCTGTCAGTCAAGCAGAGGCATCGGACGCTGATATTGTAATGCTTCTTGCCGCAGGAAATGAATGCGTGCCTGTCATTCGGGCAGCAAATCAACTAGGAATTCCCGCTGAAGAGATGTTCTATAGCGCTACGTGTGACACAGAAGATATTTATGCAGAAGTAGGCGAATTGATGGTCGGAAGTCATATCCACAAAGGGGGATACACAATCCGAGAAACCTGGGCCCCTGCTGAAGTCTTGGCTGAATTCGATGGAAGAGACGGATTGCTCGAGAAATATGCGCCAGATGCTCCTGAAGCTTCATTCACCGGTCTTGGCTGGGCGACAATGCTAGATATCTACGACCTCTACGAAGAAATTGGGTATGAGAACTTATCTGCTGACACCATTATTGCCACGATGGATGATGGTCAAACTCGAGGAAGAGTTGGTTCTTATGGCTGGTCATGTGTGTACGCAGATATCGGACTCTCATCACTCTGTCAGGGCTCAGCGCTATTCGTTGAGATAGGAGACCCTTCAGGAATATCTCTGCCTCCTGCGGTCATAGGTCCAGAAGGGTATGTAAACGGACTCGACCTCTTAGGATAAACGAGAATTATTGAATCAGCGAAGCACCGGCTGAAGCTCTAACAAGGAATACCTTTGTGGGCTTTTTGCCGGTCGCAAAGTAGTTTGCTTCCTAGGAAGTATCCCATAAAAACCATGATGTACTATAGGTCATTATGCCTAAAAAAAGGTTTCCAAAGAGGAATATTGCTCGCTGGACAGCAATAGGGCTTGTTTTTTGTGTTGCTGTAGGGTTTGCCTTTGTTGTTCTTGCCGATGGCGATCGCATAGAGACTCCCTTAAACCAGAAAGAAGAAGGTTTCTCATCGCGAACACCCGAGTCATCGATACCTGAACTTGGTAGCGCTGAAGCTCAGCCAACACCGACATTGCCATTTGAAGTTACAGAAGTTCAAAATCAAGC
>PBPU01000003.1 GCA_002724825.1 Acidimicrobiaceae bacterium | reverse complement strand
GGGATGAAAGCTGGCGAATTATGGATGGCGCTGAGAGAAAGAAATAAATGTAGTGCTGTAAAACCGATTCACGAAGCGCGGATGTGTTTTAACGAGATTGCTGACCGGATGATCGATGAAGGCCATCTTGATAATAGAAAACAGCTATATATGCTTCTAGAAGACGAAGTTGATAGCTATATTGATTCCCCCTCTTCTTATACCGATATTCTTCGTGAAAGAGAAGCTGACTACAAACTCTTATTTGATTTAGATCCTCCATTTATTGTGAATACTGTCTGTCCTCCTCTTAGCGAATGGCCTAAGAAATCAGATTTAGAGTACTCCCCTGTCACTGTTGGAGAAATAATGCAGGGAAATGGGTGTTCACCGGGAACATATACTGGCAAAGCCAGGGTCATTCTCGATGCCAGTGACCCCGGCGCTCTTGAACCAGGTGAAATTCTAGTCACATTTAACACCGATCCTGCTTGGACGCCACTATTTCTAGCCGCTGGAGCGGTTGTTGTTGATTTGGGGGCTGTTGCAAGCCATGCGAGCATCGTTAGCCGAGAACTTGGTATCCCATGTGTTGCGTCAGCAACTGATGCAAGTAAGCGGATTCCAGACGGAGCCACGATAACTGTTGATGGAGCTGAAGGAACTGTAACTATCCTTGAGCTTCCATAGGCGGAGGCTTGGCAAATAAATCTGAGGCAGAGACGAAGCCTGATAAGAGAATACGGAGATTAGTATTCGCTGCGCTCCTTGCGGGATTTATAGGTGGTTGGGATGCTTCATCNTCTTTTTTTATATTCCCAGACATTAAGGAGACCATCGCGAATGGAGACGCTGCCAATGCTTCTTGGGTTCTGTCGACNCCTAATATTGTTGGAGCTGCTCTTTTATTGCAGTCCGGACGGCTAACTGATAAGTATGGCCCTGAGCGTCTTTACAGATTTGGTGTCTTTTTTTATACANTAGGCGTAATCCTTTGCACGATCGCTCCTACCTTGTGGACTCTCGTTGGGGCAAGGGTAATATCCTCTTCAGGGCAAGCTGTAATGGGGCCCGCTGCTATAGCTGTAGTNTTNCGGAATACCCCAGTCGGTAATCGCAGCGAAGCNGTAGGTAGGTGGGGATTTTACACGGCTGTTGCTGGAGCCCTCTCCCCCATTGCTATATCGCAGTTAATTGATACCTTTTCGTGGAGNGCATTATTTGCGCTTCAGATACCNTTGGGTCTTTTTGTCGCATACCTGTTGTTTACNTNCGGAACTAAANAAGTAGAAGATGTAGATACGAATGTTACTCTCAGGCCAANTGATGCACTTCTCACGGTTGCTGGATTAACCACACTTATTTTACCTATCGTAAAGGCAGACTCTTGGGGATGGACATCTCTGAGGACTNTTACTTTTTTTGTTACATCATTTATTTTAATTGCCGTTCTTTTGTTTCGTTCTGATTCATCTGCATCTTCTCCACTTCAGCTGAAACTTTTTACTAGCAAGGGATTTCTATTATCTTCAATAATGTCAATAACTGCAGGAGTAGCTTTCTATGCACATTGGCTAGGGATGATTCTGTTCCTAACTGAAATTTGGGGTTATNGCCTAGTCAAGGCAGGTTTACTTCTAACTATCATGCCGGGGACTATGAGTTTGCTATCTATCTATGCCGGNAAAGTTGCTGANAGGCACGGGGAACGATGGGTTATGATTCCTGGAATCNTGGTTTATACAATTTTGTATNGCCTTTTCTGGTTNTTTTGTGGGAGATCAGAAAATCTACTACTTCTGATTTTGGCTCTTCTTGGCTCTGGAGTAGGCATGGCCGGTGTTTGGCCGACACTTACTTCACTTGGTGCTCAAGGGATCCAGGAGAATATGATTGGGAGCGCAACCGCTATTATTCACACGTTCCAAAGGATTGGAGGAGCATTTGGTATTGCAGTCGTTCTAGCAGTCGTTGGCGAAGCAAGTGGGGTAGATAGTTTCAACGCTCATCGCGATGGTGTATTAGTAATTGCTATAGGTGGTTTAGCGACATTTATTTGCAGTGTCTTTCTATCCAGAAGGAATTATGTGCGAAATNCTAAAACCGCTGCAAGATTTCTTGGGTAACGGTAGCAAGATGCTTTCCATCTTTAGAATAAATAGCTCCTGTTGCTAAACCACGATTTCCCATATGCGTTATTCCAATATGATGATGAAATTGCCAGTCGTATGGATTTGATTTCTGATGAAACCAAACAGCATGGTCTAGGCTAGCTCCGAAGAAATTTGGGATTTCNTCATTGTCCCAGTTCCCGTCAAATTCGGGGTGGAGACGAGCTGCTGCGTCGAATGGTGCATCGTCGCTTGCGTAAACTAGACCTAATTCGTATGTGCTTTCGTCGTGCTGAGGGTCTCCATTCAAACGTATCCAAACACCATGACCACTGGAAAGAATGCCCTTAGGAACAACTTTCCTGTCCATTATGTTTGACCAATTTTCNGATTCTAGGTCATTTGGGAGTGGTAGGTCATTTGGGAGTGACCGTTCTTGAATTTTTGGACCNTCCTCACTTACTTGGAAAGAAGCAGAGAGGTTTAAAATAGCACCCGGTGATTGGAGNGCTACTACTCTCCGAGTTGCGAAGGATTTGCCATCGCGTAACCTGTCTACTTCAAGTTCTATAAGTTCGTCACTAGATCCTCCGCGAATGAAGTAAGCGTGAATTGAATGAACATGGTATTTGGGATCTACCGTCTGCTTGGCTGCATTAAGCGCTTGCGCCACGACCTGCCCACCATATACCCTCCCCCAGTTATATTTGGGGCTTCGAGCTGAGAAANGATTTTCACTAATTCGGGNAAGGGTGATTAACTCATTAAAAGTNTCGATCTCGTCGGAGGAATTCACTTGTCGATCATACTCTGATTTACGCCTGATTCGCTAAGGTACTAAAGTTTTGAAATGGAGAAATCATTTATAATAACTGGCGTGGCCAGTGGTCTTGGTGCTTGTGTAGCTAAATCTCTCACCGAAAATGGNTNAAAGGTCATTGGAATAGATTGGAAAGGTCNACCTGACATTCAAGCGGATCTCTCGAAAGAAGATGAAGTTATCGGAGCAATGGAAGAAGCGTTCTCAATGNGCTCNAATTTAAGCGGTGTTGTTTCTAATGCCGGCCTTAGTCCCGTGCATGAGAATCCAAGTGAGATTATTGCAGTCAATTGGTTTGCTGCAAAGAGGGTTCTTGAACTGAGTNTAGAATACTTGGCCTCCAGTGAAGGTTCAGCTGCTGTTGCGATTGCTTCTATTGGAGCAGCTCTTGGAGGCGATCCTGTTCTGGAGGGATATCTTCACTCNGAAGATAGAGAAGGTATAGAAAACTTTCTAGCTAACTTGAAAAATAATGATCCTTCAAGTTCAGGCATAGTCNCATATAGCACTTGCAAAGCAGCGCTGGCNCGATTCGCTCGAATNAACGCACAGGANTGGGGATCAAAGGGCGTTAGGTTAAATGTAGTTGCCCCTGGGAAAATGGATACGGCGATGCTTGATGGATTATTGTCTGATCCTGTTCTGTCCGAGGGAGTTTCGAATTTACCAAGTGGCATCATGGAGACTGGGCATCCAGATCAGATTGCTGATGTCGTTAAATTTTTACTGTCTAGTAATTCTTCATTTGTTCACGGACAGGTNATTTATGTAGATGGCGGTACTGAGGCAATTATGAGGCCAGATTTAGTNTAACTTTTTAAAGAAGTCCACCACTTTGATCATTACTGCAGGAACAATAGGCAAATGGCATTCCAAGTAAGTTCCCTATCAGATTTAGATCCAGAGATTNTAGATAATCTTCCTATAGACATTCGAGACAAAATTATTTCAGGTGAGATCGATAAACTGCCCGACAATGTTCTGGATGCGGTNCCNGACTCTATTTCAACTCGGATTCCACCTTCTCTTATTGAGGCNGCGAATTCTAATCCGACCCTTACACTCATTCTCGTAATCGCTGGAACTATTGGTGTTATAGGATTTGGTTANGGAGTCATCAAAAGNGGATTTAAGTCAGCTTTTTTCTTTGGAGCTATAGCTATAGCTGCATGGACATACTACGCGTTTCTTTGATTACCGTTGTGTAGTGCCCGCACCAAGGCCGCCGTCAACATAAACTATCTGCCCAGTCACATAAGACGCTGCTTCTGAGACAAGAAAAGAAACAACCTTTGCAATATCACTTGGCTCCCCTACCCTGCCTATAGGAACTGCTTTCGCCCTTTTTTCTTTGGCAGCTCCTTTGTAGTTGCCACTAGTTCCAGGTGTTTCGATTAGACCTGGCGAAACAGCATTAACTCGGATAGGTGCGATTTCAAGAGCCCATTGCTTTGTCAATGTTTCTATCGCAGATTTTGACGCTGCATACAAGCCAAGTCCGGGAGAGTTTGTGCGAGCAGCTAAAGATGAAATATTCACGACTGACCCTGCAGAGGAAGTTCGAAGATGGTGCATAGCAGAACTAGTGCAGAACAAGGTTCCGAGGACATTAACATTTAGAACTTCTTCTTGGTCATCGAAATCCAAATCCTCTAGATTTTGTGGTCGCCATATTCCTGCGTTATTGATCAATGAATCGACAGGGTTGATTTCTGAAAAGAAATTCTTGACTGACTCCAGGTCGGTTACATCCACTTGTGCATACTGGCACCCGAGATCGGAACTTGACTGCTCAAGTAGTTCAAGGTCTTTGTCAATTAGGGTGATGGTCCACCCAATGGATGTTAGATGCTGGGCGCATGCCAACCCGATACCTTGAGCTCCTCCAGTTACCACTGCGTGCATATGAGCCGTTCTCCTTAAGGCTTTCCATCTTCGTATATTTTCCTAATAAGCCAGAACCGCATGAATCGTGTGATGCCAAATTTAACAAACGTAGCTGCACCCACAACAGTTAAAGATACTCCGCAAATTGCTAGGATAATGTGTTCGTTATGTTCGATATTATCTACGGCGAGGTCACCACTGTTCTGAGCGCCAGCTAGAAAGTAAGCGATGAACGCAATAGCGATACCAGTTGCCATCAAGATAGCACCTAGTCGTTGGTATAGTCTGTCCCGGTCAGGCGCCCCCGTCTTTATATTTAAGGAATCCACTGCGTCTTTAAATTCAGTTAGCCTATTCTTTTCCATAATTATCCTTTTGGTTCTGCCTATCCTAGGTAAGCGTGCTTTAAGTCTTTTTGTATCTCAGAAGGACTTCCTTCCTTAGTCAACCTTCCGTGAGTCATAATTCCAGCTGTAGAAGCTATTTCTAAAACTGTCCTAGCGAATTGTTCGACTACCAAAATTGCGACTCCCTCTTCTGCTATTTCCTGAACGATTTCGTATAATTGTCTAACAATAAGAGGCGCTAGCCCCATTGACAATTCGTCTAGTAGCAATATGGCAGGATCTGTCGATAGAGCTCTCGACATAGCAAGCATTTGCTGCTCTCCCCCAGAAAGGGTTCCTGCTAGTTGTTTTCTGCGTGATGAGAGTTGTGGAAAGCGATTGTATGTTGCCTGTTCTATTTCTTCTATCGTTGCACCAGAACTCGTCATCATTAAGAGATTCTCTCTTACGGTTAAGTTCGGGAATATTCCTTTGCCTTCTGGGATTGTACAAATTCCGGCCCTTGCTAAAGCATTGGGTTCAGAACCCGTCATCACCTTGCCAGCGACCATCAATTCTCCCTTTGTTGGGACTAGCTGTCCGGAACAGACTTTTAGAGTGGTTGATTTTCCGCCTCCGTTTGGGCCGAGCAGTGCATATATTTGCCCTGGGAATAATTCTAAAGAGACATTTTCGAGGATAGATATCTCTCCATAGCCAGCTGTTATTCCTTGAATGGATAGGAGGGGCCTCATCGTTTTTGAGCTCCTAAATATGCCTCAATAACCAATTCGTGCTCTTGGATCTCTGTTGGAGTTCCTTTTGCGATAACAGTTCCAAAGTCAAGGACATTTACTTGATCACATGTATTCATAACAAGACTCATGTCATGTTCGACTAGAAAAATAGAGATTCCGGAATTGCACAATTCTCTCAATAGCTGTCCAAATCTTTCAGTTTCTTCATCATTTTGGCCTGAAGCTGGCTCATCAAGAAGTAAAAGGTTCGGAGAGAGAACAAGAGCCCTAGCGAGCTCTACCAACCGAGCTTGCCCTGTAGGTATTTCACTGGCCATGGCATTGCGAACAGAATTAAGTCCGGTCAGGTCTAAAATTTTGTTAATTTTGGCATTCATGCTTGAACCCGACATTGCTTCTCTTGAGGTCTTCCATTGATTGCTGGTTTCAATTGACACTCGTAAATTATCGATCACTGTAAGACTGTTGAATAGTTCAAGTCTCTGAAAAGTACGCCCTATTCCGATTCTTGCCCGTTTATGAGGGGCGAGAGAAGTAATATCTCTATCAGCGAACAGTACCCTCCCAGAAGATGGAGCTAGAAGCCCACTAATGACGTTGAANAGAGTTGTTTTCCCTGCTCCNTTTGGTCCAATCAAACCTGTAATTGTTCCCGGATCTATGGTGAGTGANACCTCATTNACTGCGATATGCCCNCCGAAGTTAACAGAAATATTTTCCAANTTTANAATTTCATTCATTTCGGTTGCTCCTCGAATCAGCTTTTAGATCGGAAGTAATCGACAGCTCAGCATCTATGAGAGCNATAAATTCATCGGAAAATTCATATTCAATCCCGGCCATTTCAATGGGAAGATCTTCCTTTGACTTTCTATCTCGATTCCTAGCTTCAGCCAGTAAAGGCATCAGGAACAGAATAGGCAGTGAGGTCATGATGAAGACCCATCCGTTGTAGATATCTACAACTCTAAAGAGCCAACTCAAAGTAATGAGTGAACATCCAGATATTACGATAAATCGATGTTCTCTATTTCGGAGAATCCGAAATCCTTCAAATATTTGACTTCCTACTCCACTGGGATTTCTACCTAGGCCTATGCCAGCTAATGCGGGTCCTAAGAGTAAGAAGAANTCTTGTAAAAAAGTNAACAACCAACTGAAGCTCGCCCAATCTTCAGCAAGTTTTCCCCAGAAGTCACCCATTACTATAAATGCACAGGCATAAATTATTCCACCAAATAGTGCACCACTTACATANCCGATTCCCCCAACAACAGTGAGCATAAATAGGGCGAGGCCTTCCCAAATGGTGAATGGGTAATCTTCCTGAATAGTTCGGAGATTCGACGCATGCAATGCCCCTCCGAAGCCAGCNATAGCTGCAGCTAGCGTAAATACCGATAGTTTCAGGCGTCTCATATTCATTCCGAGGGTCGCACATGCGGCTGGGCTATCCTTCATCGCGGTTAATTGTCGGCCATAGGAGCTTTTCCGCAATTGAATCAAGGCNACTGAAATAAAACAGAATATTATAGATACGAATATAAGCATNGCCCATTGTTTCTCCGCGAAATCAATACCCCAAAAATTAGGGCGTGGAATATTAAGCGCTCCATTGTTGAATAAATTGATAGATACGTCTTCGCTGTCGCCTATTAAAGGAATGTCAAATGTAAGCGTCTCGCGTTGTTTGTAAACCATTCTGTCAACAAAAATCGCGAATGCGAATGTTGCCAAGCCCAGATAAAGTCCTCGTAATCTTAGANCTGGGAGGGCAACGACAGCACCGACTGAACCTGATATTAATGATGCAACTACTANTCCTGACACAGACATGCTCTCCCTGCTAGCTATTCCTGTTCCGGTCGTTCGATCGAAGAAAACAACAAGGACGAAAACAAAGAAAGCAAAACCTACNACGGAAATAAACAGTCGACGTTTTACTAGGCCAAATGCAGGGAATACGAGAATACCGAAGGAAATAGAAAGAAGAACGATTAAAGTCGCAAACCCTGCGCCTGTTTCGACAGATGAACCTACGTCAAATTGAAATGCTGATATAGCTCCGATNCCTGCAAAAGCCAATGGGGCTAAATTCAATTCACCAGCNTAGCCGGTAAGAAGNACCATAGATAGGGCGATTATCCCCATAGTTAGTCCNCTGGTTAGTAGAGATTCCCATTTATTCGTAATAATCAAGCTCAAGCCTGAAATTACAAGAACGAATATGGAGCTCCATAGAATCGAAGCTTTGATAGTTGGAACTGTAAAACGCTCGCGGATAGTTGCTGCATGGTTTCCTCGTAATCTTTCCTGAGGTAACAACAAGAGAACAAAGAATAGGATAACGACAGGTAGCGTCGTTCTTAGTTCCGAAAGCCAAGGCCACTTTTGTCCAGTGCTTGATATCCAGTTCCAATAAGAAACTGACAGTCCTATTACGAGCCCTCCGATAAAGGTGAGNGGTAGATTCCTCAATTTCCCGAAGATAGCTGCTGCATATGCATTGACGACTAGCAATGTAAGAGCTAGAACTCCCAAACCACCAAGTAGTGGTGAAATCAAAACACCAGCAACTGCCGCTAATATCGACCCAATTGCCCAGCTTTGTAACGCAGCTAGACTGGGTCGTCCACCATTGAGTTCAACAAGGCTTGTGTTATCAACGACAGCTCGCATTGTGATACCGATTTTTGTTTTATAGAGCAAAAATCTTAAAGCNATAGCTAAAATAACTGCGACGATAACGATGATCGTTTGATGCCAAGTGATATAGGCGTCACCAATTGACCATTTCGCGTTTCTTCCAAAAAAAGGTTTGGGTATTCTCTGTTCAGCACCTTGCCAAACCCAATTGGCAATTCCAATGAAAGCAAGCATCACAGCGATTGGAATGACTAGTTTCGTTGTCTCGCTTGTTCCTTCTAAGCCTCGCATTACGACTATCTGTAGCAGTATTCCAATTATTGGTGCTGCTATAAAAAGAACGAACAGTAGAGCTATTGGTGCTGGCCAGTTTCCTCCCCAGCCGTCGTCCCATCTCAACTGCCAATAGAGAAAAGCTGAAAACATGCCTATAGCCCCATGGGCAAAATTNAAAATACCAGAAGTAGTGTAAGTTACAACAAGCCCTGCTGAAGCTATCGAATATATTGCTCCTGTCGCTAGACCTACGACCGTGAAAGTAATGAATTCGGTCATGAGTTATCTTCGTGCTTTCAATCTGTGAATTGATGCGAAACTCGNTTTTCATCGAGTTTTGCTTGCTCGCTCCATTCAGTTGTGAACGATGCAGACCATGATTCATCGCATGCATAGGTGCCAGGTTCCTCTGGGAACACTCGTTTGTATGAATCATTCACCAGTTCCATTACCAGCCCACATGGAGGTGTTTCGTTGACTCCAGGGTCACTTGGAACGTGTAACCCTCCCCCTGTCCATACNTCTATATCATCTGCTTGATTTAGTACGCATTCTCGAGTCAAATCGGATCCGCATGCCTTAGCTGCAGTTGCCCACAGCATGAATGCTGATGCAGTTTGCATTCCGAGTAAAGCTATTTCGCCACCGCTAGCTTCCATGATCTTTAGGTAGTCATCTACAGCTTTAGAAGAGCTCCTTTCTTCAAATGGAATGTAAGCGCTCCTGATGAATGTGCCGTTCATTACTCCGTCACTATTTGCCCGCCTACAAGAATCCTCGTAGAAATTGGGATCGACAGAGTAGATAGCATCGAAATTATTAACAGCAGCTGAAGCCCTAAACGCTTGATAGTTGGGTAGGCATGTTCCGGTAAAATACACATGNTTAATTTCAGAGTCTTTCANCGACAATACGAATGGTGTCCAGTCATCTTCACCGTTGATGTTATATTCAAGATTCTTATCGAATTCGAATCCTATTTGCGGATAGGAAGCTAGTACCTTGTCCTTGTTTTCTATNGTTGCTGCAAAATTTCCGTAAACCGTAGCTGAAGAAGTAATACTGTCGGGATAGGTATCTGAAATCCAGGCTGCTATTGACAAAGACATGCGATCAGCGGGGTTCGGAACTGGTTGTATCATCCACGGGCCGTGGGCAGCAGCAGCTGAAACAGTCCAAGCGGGGATGTGTGCAAGTTGGCATTGNACTCTGGATTCCTCTCCAAAGCCGTCTACTGCAAATCCCTCACCGACCATCATAAACATTCGTGGGCAAGCATCTAGCCAAACTGAGGACACTTCAAAGATTTTTGCATCATAAAGNTCAACGATTATTTCCCTTCCGAGAATTCCGCCCATTTCATTGCANGTGTCTACGAATGCTTGGATAGTGTCGGTTTGNGTAATATTGAGGCCAAGTGAACCAACAAATCCACGGTCATCTCCACCGCCGATAAGGATACTTTCATCTGTCACNCCTTGATCGGTAGCTCCACTTGCAGNTCCTGGCCCACATGGCCATTCAAGGTCCCCGAAGGTAGGTGCTTCTGGCTCAGGAGGNGGCGTTTGTTCTGAATCAGTAGTCGGTTCAGCTGCGGNTTCGTCACTATCGTCTTTTTCAGCCTCTTGAGTTTCCGTACTTTGATCTTCTTCCGTTTGGGTGCTGCTACTAGCAGTAGTTGTCTCTGAGTCANTAGAGTTCGCGACTCTTTCACTTCCGCCGCAGCTCGAAGTGACAAGCGCAATAGCGATCAGCGGAGATAGTAATTTAAGCAAAAGTCTCATGTAGCCCCCAGACGTTCAATACACTGCACGTACATTACACCGATTTGGAGGTTAGGTCAGATTCNATAGGTGTATCTTCACTATCGATTTAGCTCTGGAGAGAAATTANTTNTTATCCCTTTTGCCATCGAGGAACTCTTGACGTGCTCGATGGCCTTCACCTGCTAGATTTAATTGAAATGTGAAGCCTTGTTCGTACCGATAGCTTTTCTTTACATCTTGTGTGTCAATACCTATAGCTGAACGTTTTGCGGCACGAATNGTAAGGGGCTGCTTAGAGGCAATTTGGTTAGCGAGTTCAAGAGAAGTCGCATCCAATTCTTCTGNTGCAACGTGTTGGTATATTGTTCCATACCCGTGTAGTTCTTCAGCAGTGGCAGTTTCACAGGTATATAGCATTTGCCTGGCTCGTTGCCGTGGNACTAATCGTTCAAGATGGGTGAGAGCTCCAAGGGCTCCATTGTCTACTTCAGGTAAGCCAAATTGCGCTTCTGTAGANGCGATTATAATATCTGAGCAACCTACCAGCCCTATACCGGTTCCAAGGCAAAAATCATTGACGGAAGCAATTACTGGTACGTCGCAATCATGAACAGCGCGGAATGCTTGGAAACAAGCTTCGTTGACCTGAAGTATTCCTTCATGACCGTCTTTCTCTTCAAGCTCTTTGATATCAACGCCCGCACAGAATCCTTTTCCAGTGGCCGTAAGAATCAGAACTGTAATTTCAGGTTTATGACGTATCGAGTCACATATAGAGGCGATCTCGAACGTATCACTGATATTCAGAGCATTTACGGGTGGGTTATCCATAGTTATACGGAGTACTCCATTGCGGTGATTTTCTATATGAATAGTCATACTATGTCCTTGCTATTACAGAGCTTCCATGTCCGAACATTCCGTAGTTAATTGACATGCCAACTGTTGCTTTATCTACTTGCCTCTCCCCTGCTTCTCCCCTTAGTTGCCAAGTTAGTTCACACACTTGAGCAATTGCCTGNGCAGGTATNGCTTCGCCAAATGCTCCCAATCCACCGGAGGGATTGACGGGTATTCGTCCTCCGATCGATGTAGCACCACTATGAAGTAGCTCTCGAGCTTTTCCTGTTTCACAAAGCCCTATGTGCTCATACCAATCCATTTCGTATGCAGAGCTAAGGTCATATACTTCTGCAAAATCTAGATCACTTGGTGTAATTCCAGCCTCATCGTACGCGTGCTGCGCTATTTGATTTTTGAAAGTGTGTGAGGGGTCCCCAGAAACAGCCCATGAATCAGAGGAAAGATATGGCATATCTATGATCGCATTTGGATAAGTTGGTCCGACCGTAGAGATTCCGGAGATTTTGACAGGGTTAGTAATTCCTTTTTGCTTTGCATATTTAAGACTGGAAACTACTAGGGCAGCTCCCCCATCACTTGTTGTGCATATTTCGAGCAAACGGAGTGGATCTGCTACGATTGGCGACGCTTCGACATCTTCTTTTGTGAATGCTTTAGTAAATCTTGCATTAGGATTCTTAGACCCGTGAATTGAGTTCTTAACTTTTACAGCAGCGAAGTCCTCTTCGGTATCACCGAATAAAGCCATCCTTCTTCTGGCAAATAATCCAAAGTAAGCGGGGTTTGAAAGACCAAGAAGTCGAAACCGAAGCCAGTCAACATCTTGCGGCCGGTCACCGGGGACAGGCGCAAACATACCCTTTGGAACTTGATCGGCGCCAACTACAAGGGCAACATCACAAATGCCCGACAGAATTTGAGCACGAGCGATCGATAATGCTGTTACCCCGGAAGCACAAGCAGCGTAGCTTGATGCGAGTTGAGCCCCTTGAAAACCTAGTGCGTTTGCAAATGTAGACGCTGCAACCCATCCTGGGTAGCCATTTCTTACTGTGTTGGCACCTGAGACAAATTGGATTTCGTCCCAATCTACGTCAGCATCGCTGAGCGCAGCTCTTGCAGCATGAACACCGAGGTCAACAAATGACTTTCCAACAAATTTACCCCAAGGATGCATTCCTGCACCAAGTATGGCTATTTCTCCAATGCTCATCCGTGTCCTTTTCTAACAGGTTCCCATTTCCAAACCATATATTGGTATTCACCGTCTTCATACAGAACATCTAAAGCCACTTGAACATTCATTCCGACTTCCATGTCACTAATTTGAATGCCTGGCATCATCTGGCCACAAATGACCATCCCTTCCTTTTCTAGTTCTACGGCAGCAATTACAAAGGGCTTGAATGGCTCTTCGGTTATGATGTAAGGAAGGGCTGGTGGGTAATCAGCAGAAGTGTAGCTCCAAACTTTGCCTTCTCTACTTAGGAAAACCTCTTCCCTACTTTCATTCGATGCTGCTTCTTGGTCATTTCCGGCTAAGTCCTTTGGGAAGTAGTAACTTCCAGAACTCCTTGATTTTCCTCCGATTAAGGTAGGGTTGGCAGCGTCCATGGTAAACATTCCTTCTACCGCTGGCACTTTCTTCTTACCCATATCCGTATTCTAGAGGCACTTCAGGCGCCTTATTGTGACTTTAGGTGATGGGTTCTTGTAGAATTTGGTGGTGAAGGTTGAGACGCTTGTCGTTACTGACTTAGATGGCACCTTGTGGTTTGATGGAGAAGAGTGTCATCCGGCTTCCCTTTCAGCAATAGAAGAGATAAAAAATAGCAACGTTCCCTTGTTGATAGCGACTGGAAGACGCCTACGAAGTGTGACCAATGCCTTCCAACGTTATGACTTCACAGATCAAGCAGTGCTTCTAAATGGTTCTCTTGGCTATTGTTTCCAGAGATCATCGAATTTTTTTCTTCAAGAGTTTCCCCTCGAAAATGAATTAAGNATTAAAGAGATATTTGAAGATTGCTCTTTATCCCCTTGTTTTTACGCTGACGATAGTTATGTTTACGTTTCTTCGCCCACAACCAGTGAAGGGCANCTGGCNGTAATCGGGGCTGATTTAGTAGAAATTGATGATTTAAATTTGTTTCCTGGTAATAAGAAGATTTTGAGTTTCTGTATCCTTGGTATCGATAGGTCTTATCTAGAGAGAGCAGAAAGCATTATTTCCAGAGAGTCTTTAGGGACAGTCGCTTATTACGAGGACAGACTATTTGGGAAACATTCCATGATGGTTCAACCNCCATCGACCTCAAAATGGACCGGCGTAGTTAAATGGTGTGACTATTATGATATTCAGCCTTCGAAAATTATTGCTCTTGGTGACGCTGGCAATGACAGAGAGTTATTAGAAGGGGCAGATGTNTCCGTAGTAGTTGAAGGATCCGAACCGTACTTACTTGAAATGGCTGACCACGTTATACCAATCCCTTCAAAGGGTGGTTGGGCTAATGTGCTTAATCTGATTTAGTTTGAACGGATTAAAAGTCGTTCTCCTGATCAGCTAACCATTCTTTCTTTACNTTTCGCCATGCCTCGTCTGTATGATTTCTNCGCCAATAGGGAGAGATCGAAGCAACNTTAGGATCTACTGATTTTTCATTCAACAAGTATTTTCGNAATTCTCGAACTTCGCCTGCTTCTCCATGGACGAAAACGTCGTAAGTTCCACTTAAGAAGTCNAATTCCTTAACCGCNTCCAATAGAAGNGATGAAGGGTCAGGTGAGTTTTCACGATGGAGCCANTTCACGTCGACAGTAGCCGCTGACTGGAATGGGAGTTCGAATTCCCCGCTGTCTACGACAAGAAATACGACACAATGAGCATTGGGACTCAAAGATTCAATTGAAGCGCTAATACCTGGAATTGCAGTTTCATCACCTGCAAAGAAATGCCAATCCACATCTGCGCTTGGAGAATAGCTGCCGTTAGGTCCTTTGAATTGAAGTCTGTCGCCTGGAGTAGCACGTTTAGNCCANGGNCCAGCGTATCCAGTATCTCCATGCACAACGAAATCTATAGTTAGTGTCTTTGTGTTCTCATCCCATTTTCGTACTGTAAATCGTCTCGGNCTAGGCCGTAAATCATCTCCAAGGCCTCGTACTTCATCAAGGTCAAATGGGACAGAATACGGCGCATCAGCTGGAACAAAGTACCCATTTATATATTGATCTGTGAACTCGGTTGCTTCAAAATTATCTAAGTCTCCACCCGCAAAAAGCACGCGAATCATTCCGGGAGTAATTCTCTCTACATCGATAACTTCTGCAAACATTGNGTCCTTTAGTCCAAAAATAACTTTAGTAATTGGTGTACAGATGGTCCATTTCTGTTTACTACTTTGTGGGTTACTTTTCTCTCTTTGATTTCAACATTTTTTCTTATCCATATACCATCTTTCCGTATGGAACGATCNAATCATGGAGGTGTGATGTCGATTTCTTCCTGGGATGATTTCCCTGTTCATCAAACAGCAGAATACATACGCTATCCGGCTACAAGNGANCGGAATTTTTACGACCGCTACTATTTCAACCTGCATGGATCTAGTGATGAGGTAATGGCGATTTTCGGAGTAGGTCAATATCCGAATCTNGGNGTNTCCGATGCTTTCCTTGCAATAGGAACAAAGGAANATCATCGAGTCATAAGAGCATCAAGGCCGCTTGGTGACAGATCTGATCTCAAGCTTGGCCCAATTGAGATTGAAATATTAGATCCATTGCATGCGATTAGGGTGACCTGTGAAGAGAACGAATGGGGCGTAGCCATGGATGTTCAATGGGAGGCATCTCAGCCGCCGTTAGAAGAACCACGACAGTACCTTAGAAGAGAAGGTAAGGTGGTGTTCGACACTCAAAGATTTGCCCAAATGGGAAGGTGGACAGGACATCTTTCAACACCTGAATCAACTTGGAATGTNACTCCGGACAAGTGGGGTGGAAGTCGTGATCGCTCCTGGGGAATCAGGCCTGTCGGCGAAAAGGAATCCGATGGTATACGGCAGGGGGTTTCAGTTATGGAAGGACTTTGGAATTATTTCCCTGTAGATTTTGGAGATCACTCTATCATTTACATGCTGCAAGAAACCAATGAAGGAGTACGTGAGCTGGAAGAAGCTATGCGTGTTTGGGCAGATCCCTTAAAGCCAAATGAGTGGCTTGGTAGGCCAGAATATGAGCATGACAGGATTCCTGGNACACGAATGCTTAATGGGTCTGTAATTCGATTCAGTGATTCAAATATTGTTATGAAATGCACTCCCCTTCTTGCTAACTTCGTGGCCATTGGNACAGGGTATGGGATTGAGGANGATTGGCGTCATGGCATGTATCAGGGTCCAGATACTGTAGTTCAAGGTCTTCATTACAAGGTTCAAGATATACAAGGGATCGGACAATATGGCGTTGTCGATCACGTGGGGAAATTTGAATATGATGGCAATGTTGGTTACGGNTTATATGAACATGGTTTCTGGGGGCGGTTCGAAAAATATGGTTTGAGCGACAGAGCTGCTGTATTTCCTGAGTAGATAAATCATTTTCAAAAGTCGTTACATTTTCATATGAATCGAGCTAGTCTGACATTGGTCAATGATTGACTACGGGAGAGTTCAACTTAGTTGGCGCCGAAGGAGCAAGGGTCCCCCCGAAACTCTCAGGCAAAAGTACCGTTAAGATCGACCAATCTGGAAAGAATGTTTAATCGTTCACCGAAGGGGAAAGGCAAAAGCCGAAGCTCTCAGGTAGTAAGACAGAGGGGGACATAACTCTTGACACCGAAAGGAAGTTATGTCTCACCCAGCTGATTTCATACGGAGNCACATTGGTCTNAACCAGGAAAATGAGCTTGCCATGCTCGAATTTTTGGACGTCGACTCTATCGATGACCTTATTGATAGGACAGTGCCGAAATCAATCAGGGACTTATCAGAAGATACTTCTCTACCACCNGCATTGAATGAAGTTCAAGCTATCGAACGATTAAAAGAGATTGCGTCGCTTAATNTCGTCAATACCTCGATGATTGGTCTTGGGTATTACAACACCTATCTCCCACCAGTGATACAGCGCAATATTCTNGAANANCCTGCTTGGTATACTGCGTATACCCCTTATCAAGCGGAGATATCACAAGGAAGACTTGAGGCGTTACTTAATTTCCAAACGATGGTATGTGATTTAACAGGGTGTGATATTGCTAATGCTTCACTACTTGATGAAGCAACCGCAGCTGCAGAGGCAATGACAATGCTTAANCGTCTCCATGGGGGTGAGGAAAACTTATTTTTTGTCGACTCTGAATGTTTNCCCCAAACAATCTCTGTCGTAAAGACCAGAGCAGCTGCTATGGGTATCGAAGTGGCGGTAGGTAAGCCTAGTGAAGCTCCAGAAGAATGTTTTGGTGTTCTTTATCAGTATCCGGGTACGTCCGGAGAGGTNCCAAATTTAACTGANTTGATAGCTGATCATCATAATGCTGGACGACTGGTAGCAGTAGCTGCAGACCTCTTATCCCTATGTATATTAAAGTCCCCTGGAGAAATGGGTGCNGACGTAGTGATAGGGAGCGCTCAACGTTTNGGCGTTCCATTAGGCTTTGGCGGCCCCCATGCAGCATATATNGCAACAAAACATGAAAATCGCCGAACTATTCCAGGCAGAATAGTTGGTGTTTCTCTTGACTCTCATGGGAATAGTGCTTTGAGGCTTGCGCTTCAAACCCGTGAACAACATATACGACGAGAAAAAGCGACAAGCAATATTTGCACAGCNCAAGTTCTGCTAGCTGTCATTGCAGGCGCATATGCGGTNTATCATGGGCCTGATGGTTTGCGCTCTATCGCAAACAACGTGCATACGATGGCTAATAAACTCGCTGCAAATTTANGGTCTAATAATTTCGATATACAAAACAGTACTTGGTTTGACACTATTACTGTTAAGGCTCCCGGTGAAGCCGAAGCTATATGTAATCGGGCTCAACAATCCGGAATTAATTTACGACTAGTAGATAACGACACAGTCTCTATCTCTGTTGACGAAACTACGACAATTGTTGAAATAAACAAGGTTCTTAATTCTTTCGATGTCGCAGATGACAGTAGCGAAATGTCTAGTCCGCTCAGTGATTCCTACTTAAGAGAAACTGACTACTGTTCNCATCCAGTCTTTAATACATACCATACAGAAACAGAAATGCTGAGGTATCTTCGAACACTAGCTGATCGAGATCTTGCTCTGGATCGGTCTATGATACCTCTCGGCTCATGCACTATGAAGTTAAATGCGACAACAGAAATGTTGCCAGTGACATGGCCAGAGTTCTCCAGCATCCATCCGTTTGTCCCGAAGGAACAACGTAAAGGGTATGACGTTCTTATAGCAGAATTAGAATCGTGGCTTATAGACATAACTGGGTACTCTGCAATTAGTCTGCAACCGAATGCAGGTTCTCAGGGTGAACTTGCAGGCCTGTTAGCTATTCAGAAATATCATCAATCAAGAGGAGATACTGAACGTAATATCTGCCTCATACCTGCTTCAGCTCATGGGACAAATGCGGCCAGCGCAGCAATGGCAGGAATGAAAGTTGTAGTTGTTGAGTGCGACAGTAGCGGTAATGTTGATTTAGAAGATCTTGAGGCCAAATGCAATGAAAATCATGAGTCATTAAGTTCAGTAATGGTTACTTATCCATCGACACATGGAGTATTCGAAGAATCGATAACTAAAATTTGTGCATTGGTTCATGATCATGGAGGACAGGTATATCTTGATGGGGCGAATCTAAATGCTTTAGTAGGTATCGCACAACCTGGAAAATTTGGTGCAGATGTGTCTCATCTTAATCTCCATAAAACATTTTGCATTCCCCATGGTGGTGGAGGTCCAGGAGTAGGGCCTGTCGCTGTAGCAGATCACCTTAAGTCATATTTGCCTAACCACCCGCTTATTGAGGACTCCGGACCTTCTTCGGGCATAGGTCCTATTAGTGCAANCCCTTGGGGTTCGGCAAGTATTCTTCCAATATCGTGGGCGTATNTTGCAATGATGGGNAATAAAGGTTTATTGCATGCAACGAAGGTTGCAATTTTAAGCGCGAACTATATAGCAAAAAAACTAGGAGACTATTACCCCGTGCTCTTTACAGGTGAAGAAGGATTCGTGGCACACGAATGCATTATTGATATTAGGCCTATAACACAAAGCACCGGTGTGAATTCAGATGACATTGCCAAACGCCTTATGGACTTTGGTTTTCATGCTCCTACAATGTCGTTTCCAGTCGCTGGAACATTGATGATAGAACCTACTGAATCTGAGTCTTTAAGTGAGATAGATAGATTTTGTGATGCCATGATTACTATACGGAGCGAGATAACAGATATCGAAAATGGGGTCATAAGTTACATGGATTCAATGCTTCACAACGCTCCGCACACTGCATCTCACGTCACTAGTGATACATGGGAAATGAAATATTCTAGATCTGAAGCAGCGTACCCTGTAGAGTTCCTTCAAAAAAACAAATACTGGCCTCCAGTTGGAAGGATAGACGGGGCTCATGGAGATAAAAACCTGATGTGTAGCTGTCCTGATATAAGTGAGTACCGTTAATGTTCTATAGCAATTAGTTTGTTAAGAAAAGAGGAGATATGCCTGATGCATTAGTAGAACGTGACGGCCACATTATGACGGTCACGTTAAATCGACCTAAAAGGATGAATGCAATCTCTGGCCCAATGATAGTTCGGATGTACGATGCGTTCGTTGAAGCTTCAGAAGACGACGAAGTTCGTTGCATAATCGTCACTGGAGCTGATGGAAATTTTTCTTCCGGAGCTGATTTGAAGGCAATGTCTGGCAATAATGCTGATGCGGATACAGGCATAGACATGAAAAAACGATCAGCTGAAGACCCCGAAATACATTGGAAAGGTTTGCTACGGTCATACCGACCTACGAAACCAATGATTGCAGCAGTCGAAGGAGTTGCCATTGCGGGCGGAACTGAGATACTTCAAGCAATGGATATCCGTGTTGCCGGTAAAAGCGCGAAATTTGGTATTTCAGAAGCACGTTGGAGCCTCTACCCAATGGGAGGGTCAGCTGTTCGGCTGCCGCGTCAAATACCATATACAGTTGCTGCAGACTTGCTTCTTACTGGAAGACATATCGATGCTGAAGAAGCTAAAGAGATTGGTTTGATCGGCCATGTTGTACCTGATGGTGAAGCATTAAGTAAAGCAAGAGATATAGCCGAGATTGTATGCAAAAATGGGCCACTCGCTGTTGAAGCAATATTGAAGACCTTGCACGAAACAGACGGTATGACAGAACAAGAGGCTTTAGCTCATGAATTCACGTACGGGTGGTCTGTTTTTTCTAGCGAAGACGCTAAAGAAGGCCCTCGGGCTTTCTCTGAAAAACGGACGCCAGATTTCAGAAAAAAGTAATTTTCAATAACTAGGTACAACATTTCTCAATGATTTACCTTCAATAAATAATTGAGCGTTCTCTACTAGTAGCGTCACAGCATTCTCCTCATAGCTATCAAAAGAAACCGAACAGTGCGGTGATAGGTACATATTCTTAGCTGTCCACATGGGACTATCTACAGGTAATGGCTCACTGCGCGTAACGTCTAGAATTGCTGCTCTAAGGTGATCTTCATTTAAAGCTTGCACTAGGTCATCCTCTACCACATGCATTCCTCTTGCAATGTTGCAAAAAATAGATCCGGGTTTCATACGAAAAAATCGTTCTCGATTGAACATGTCGCGCGTCTCCTGATTAGCTGGAGCAGCCATCACAACTACATCGGACATCCCAATCATTAAATCTAGCTCACTTACTGGGAAGATCTGATCAACCGCTTCGTCATAACCTTCGGTACTTGGATTTTTTTTGACTGCGAGAACTGTCATGCCAAAGGCTCTTGCTCGAACTGCTACTTCTCGTCCTATCGATCCTAAGCCCACTATTCCGATGGTTTTGCCATAAGCTTCAGATCCAAATTTGACCTTCCAGATTTTTTCACTTTGCTGCTGGTCGATCATTCTTAAATCTTTCAAAACCTGCAACAATCTAGCAAATACGAACTCAGAGATTGATGCAGAGGCAATGCCTCGAGCGTTTGTTTGAATGACTCCCATTTCAGCTAAGGCTGATGAGTCTATGTGGTCATACCCGGCAGAGACTCCCTGAAACCAGGACAAATTCGGGAACAATGATTGTGGATAACTTGGTAAATCCATAGACACGATGGCGTCGCAATTCTGCCACTCTACTTTACTAGCGTCGTCTATTTCTGGCTCTGCATGCAATCCTGGATTGACTCCGTGATTCAAACCGCGATCTGACCTGAGTTCGTTAGTTTCAATGTATGGGGTATTAACAATCTCAATCGGAAAATCTTGACACAATTTGTTAAGTTGGTCGTGTTCTTTCCGTAAAGGAAATAACATTCCAATCTTTATTTTTTTAGCATCCATGTCTGCCCCTTAGCATCATTGCCCATTTTAAGGGTATTCTGCGCCAAGGAGAATCTACGAGGAGCAGACGTTGAAGAATAACATTGCAGTCATTACAGGTGGTGCGAGCGGTATAGGAAAATCGTTGTGCTATAGATACGGCAGAGCTGGTTACAAAATATGCATAGGCGATATTGAAGAGCCAGCTTTGGCAAAAACTGTTGCTGAATTAGCTAAGGAAGAAATTTCTGCATATAGCTACACTTTGGATGTATCAAGCAGTTCATCGATGGAGAACTTCACCCAATCTGTCCTAGAGGATGTCGGGACTCCAGGAATTGTATGTCTGAATGCTGGTGTTGGGGCTGGTGGTCCTATTGATACTACAGAAATTAAAGACTGGGAGTGGGTGCTTGCAGTGAACTTGTGGGGTGTAATCTTTGGGGTAAGAAACTTTTTGCCAATATTGAAGGAAGCGAACGAAGGGCACATTGTATTTACTTCATCGATAGCTGGACATCTCTCCTATCCAGGTATGGGCCCGTATAACGCAAGTAAGCACGCTGTTCTAACAATTGCTGAAACACTTTATTTCGAATTAGAGCAAATAAACTCCGACGTTGGGGTTAGCGCCTTATGCCCAGGGTTAGTACGAACAGGGATTCTCGAAAGTGACAGAAACCGTCAGGAAAAGTACAGAGTTCCAGCTCTCCAGCAAGATGAGCAAGGTGAGCAAGGTGAAGACCGTAAAGAACTGATTCAAGAAATATACGCGAACTCTTTGTCCCCCGATGTTGTTGCAGACCTAGTCTTCGATGCAGTCGAAGCGAAAAAGTTCTATATATTCACCGATAATGCGCACCATGATCATATGCGCATTAGACACCAAAGAATAGAGTCCGGGAATAACCCGTCATTAGATGGAGACTTGATAGACCACATCGCTGCAGGTGTCAATGAGCGAGAGAAGTGAATTACTGTGAATCGTGAAGACTACGACTTAATCATTATCGGAACTGGAAGTGGTAACACGATAATTACCCCCGAATTTGACTCATGGAAAATAGCTATTATCGAAAAAGAGACATTTGGAGGAACATGCCTAAATCGAGGGTGCATTCCTTCGAAAATGTTAGTTCATGTAGCGAATACTATTTGTGAAATTGAAAGAAGCGGGGTTATTGGAATCGACTCGTCAATTAACGACATACGGTGGAAAGATATATCAAATCGTATTTACGGTCGGATTGATCCCATAGCAGAAGGTGGTAAAGAATATAGAGAGAATTTGCCCAATGTAACCGTCTATGAGGGGCATGCTAAATTCATTGACAACAAGGTTATTGAAGTCAATGGCAATCAATTATTTGGGCATAACATAGTGATCGCAACTGGAGCTAGGCCATTTATTCCTCCGATACCTGGACTGAGTCAAACCTCTTATCAAACTTCCGATTCGATTATGAGAATAGATTCTCTTCCAAAGACATTATCAATCATCGGTGGTGGTTACATTGCGACAGAAATAGCGCATATCTTTTCATCGTTTGGCTGCCAAGTAACTATTTTAGCTAGAGGTGATCGACTCCTAAGGGCTCAGGATAAGGAAATCGGGCTTAGGTTTACGGAGTCCTTTAGAAATAGGGTCGATGTTCACCTTAACGTTGATATTCAAAATGTTTCTGAAGATGAGTTTGGAGGTGTATCTATTTCATGTGTGACTCCTGATGGTTCTATGTCGCTCTCTAGCGAAATGTTGCTTGTAGCAACTGGAAGAGTGCCTACTGCAGATCAATTAAACCTTGGATCAACTGATCTATTGACTGATTGCGGNTACATAGTAACGGATGAGAACATGTGCACTACGGTTGAGGGAGTTTTTGCTCTCGGTGACGTNACTAATCCATCTCAATTGAAACATTCGGCCAATGCTGAAGCTCGGGTGGTCACGCACAACCTTCTAAATGCTGAGAATCTAATATCGGTAGATCTTGAGCCTATGCCGTATGCAATATTTAGTAATCCTCAGATAGCTGCGGTAGGTGCCACCGAAGAGNACCTACTAAATANAAAAATAGATTATGTTAAGGGAACAGCTGANTACTCAGAAGTAGCTTATGGGTGGGCNATGGAGAACTCAGATGGATTTTGTAAAGTCCTCGCGTGCCCTCACACTGGGAAAATACTTGGAGCCCATATTATGGGCCCTCAGGCTTCCACACTTATTCATCAATTGATTCAAGGTATGAAGTTCGGTCAAGGTGTTAAAGAACTCTCAAGAGGAATGCTTTACGTTCATCCGGCCTTAAACGAAGTCGTGGAAGTTGCTTTATTGAAAGCAAATGATGAACTCCATTGAATTCCTTATTAAACCTGATAGAAAATTCCCACACTCTGAGGGTGTATCTGATCTATCCTCAAGTGTATGAGTAGTTCATTCGGTTCAATATTTCGTATACACACATTTGGTGAGTCGCACGGCCCGTCTGTAGGTGTGGTGGTTGATGGGTGCCCTCCGAGGCTGCCCCTGTCAAACGNCGACATACAAAAGGATCTTGATAGGCGCCGACCAGGGCAAAGCTCATTAGTTACCCAGCGNGATGAAGATGACACCGTTGANATCCTTAGCGGACTTCATGAAGGAAGAACATTGGGTACTCCGATTGCTTTAACTGTTCAAAATAAAGATCAGAAGAGCGGTGCTTACGACCACTTAAAAGACGTATACCGTCCCTCTCATGCTGATTACACTACTGACGTCAAATACGGAATAAGAGCTCACCAAGGTGGGGGCCGGTCCAGCGCACGCGAAACGATTGGACGGGTAGCGGCTGGGGCTATAGCTCGAAAAATATTGAAAGAGACTTGTGGCATAGAAGTTCTTGCCTGGGTTCAGAACGTTCATTTGATTTCGGCATACATAGATCCATCAATAGTTACTTACGAAGACGTTGAAGCTGATCCTACCCGCTGTCCGGANCCTAAGGCAGCTGCGGATATCGCCGTTGCAATTAAGAAGGCCCGCAAAGATGGGAATAGTTTGGGAGGAGTGGTTCAATGCGTTGCACGTAACGTACCAGCCGGACTTGGNGATCCTGTGTTTGACAAGCTAGAGGCTGANTTGGCTAAAGGATTAATGAGTTTGCCAGCATCAAAAGGATTCGAAATCGGTAGTGGTTTCAAAGGAACTGAAATGACTGGAAGAGAGCACAATGATTTATTCGAAATTGGCGATGATGGAAATCCAAGAACTAAAACCAATAATTCAGGTGGTGTTCAGGGCGGAATTTCAAATGGTGAAAACTTGATTCTCCGAATAGCATTTAAACCTACGGCAACGATCGCTTCATCTCAAGAGACGATAGATAGCGATGGGAATGAGGTCGAACTTTCAGCAAGGGGACGCCATGATCCTTGTGTCTTGCCCAGAGCTGTCCCTATGGTGGAAGCGATGACCTGTCTTGTTCTTTGCGACGCACTGCTTCGTCAGAGGTCCGTTGATATATTTGATTTATAAAAATAGTGATTTACGACGAGCGATAGAAGGGTAACCTAACAATGTTTGCTTCACTGTCGCTTCGTTTTCCTCGTATAACGACCTTCGCTCCGTCTTCTATATCAACCGGAATAAATCCCATAGCTATACCAGTTCCGAGTGTTGGCGAATAGTTTCCGCTTGTTACCTGACCGATGATCTTTCCACTTATCAGAATGTCTTGACCGTGTCGAAGTGGTCTTCGGCTTTCGGAGANAAATCCCCGTAAGGATCTCCGCGGACCNATTTCCAGTTCCTCTTGTATAGCTTCTTTACCAAAGAAGTGGCCTTTAGTCATTGAAACGGCCCACTTCATATTGGCTTGGATGGGGGTAATGCCCTCCCCTAGTTCTTGTCCGTGCAGTGGCAACCCAGCTTCTAATCGTAAGGTGTCCCTCGCACCTAGACCAGCAGGAGTACATCCTGCTTCGATTAATGCTCTCCACAATGTTGGTGCAGAAATTTTTGGGATGCTTATTTCAACTCCATCTTCTCCTGTGTATCCTGTTCCAGCGACTGTTGCTGAAATTCCAAGAATATTTAATTCTTCGACATAAAATCTTTTAACGTTCGCTGCTTCGTCAGATAAAGATTTAAGAATTTCCCTAGATTGGGGGCCTTGAACTGCTACGACTGCTCTATCTTCGGTGATGTTTTTAATTGTTAAGTTCTTCTTGCGACGCACTAGAGCTTCTTCAACTCTTCGAGTATTTGAGGCATTGGGCATAACCTCAAACTTGTGTTCTTCAAGCCACCAGATAATTACATCATCAACAACGTAACCCTTTTCATTCAGCAGATGTGAATACTGGGCTCGTCCAGGAGANATTTTAGCGAGATCGTTAGTAAATGCGTATTGCAATTCTTCNAATGCCTGTTCGCCTTCTATTTGGACAGACCCTAGATGAGATACGTCGAAAATCACACATCCATTTCGACATTCATCATGTTCATGTAAAGTTCCAGTCGGATACGAAATTGGCATTTCCCATCCNGCAAACTCAACGAGTTTTCCGGAAAGCCTTCGATGTTCCTCCAGTAGAGGTGAACGTTTTAAAGTCATCAGAATTAGAGATTTACTAACCCAATGCTGTTTGCGTTTCCAAATTTATGCCTTGGTCATCGAGTTCAGGATGTAGCTCGACGATAGCGGCATCAATCTCTTCTTTAACATTCGATAACGGCAATATATTCAGTACTCCCTGCCCCTTTTGTAAGAGATCGATAATTTCTTCACCGCTTTTAACTAGCACNGACTTATTTCCAGAGATCACCAGATTCGCAGACGTAACGTCTTCCCCTAAGTTCTCTTTAAGATATGTGAAAACTTCCCTGACAAGCTCTAACTTTATACCAGCGTCAAGGAGGTCTTTCACTACTCTTAATTCGAGCAGATCTTTGTAGGAGTATGCTCTTCGACTTCCGCTTCCTTTTGCTGTCTCTAATGATGGAACGATTAAACCAGTTCGGGTCCAATAGTCGAGTTGACGATACGTGATTCCTACAATTTNAGATGCTCTAGTTCCGCTAAAAGATCCAGTTGGATTATCTCTCTTCATTTCNNACTCCCCCTTCTATGTGCAAAATACACTTAAGGAATTACGGTCATGTAACCANTTAAAGGGTATGTGGTGAAATTACTATCCACAACTTTGAAAGCATTTCAATAAGAAAACGCTACTAATTAACACCTTTCTATTGAGATTCACCTAAAAAGTCATCGGGTGTAACGTCATCAAGAAAATCCCGAAATTCTGCTAATACATGTTCTTCTTGGTCGTCGTCATCGTCCGGAATGTGATATCCAGCTTGTTGAAGCACTTCATCAACCACATAAATTGGTGTTTCCATCCGTAAAGCGACTGCTATAGCATCACTAGGTCTACACGAGATTTTTTTTGTTCCGCTTCCGTCTCTGATATGTAATTCAGCAAAAAAGGTTTTATCCCTTATCTCAGTGACAACAACGCGCTGCAGTTCTGCATCCAAGTTTTGTATGACGACCACTAACAGGTCGTGAGTAATCGGCCTAGGGGGTTCAACTTGGTCCATAGCTAATGCAATTGAGGTAGCTTCTGCGCTTCCGACAAAGATCGGTAGGAAAAGACCTCTGTCTGTAGATTCTCGAAGTAAGACAATGGGCGCTGAGGCGGGAAGTTCAACTCTGACGCCAACAAGCTCCATTTCGATCATATGTAGAACATAACTGTCTTTTAAGAAAATAACTCAAGTAGTGAAACTTTTTCAATACTTAATATCCTAATGAATGAAACGTCGAACAAGAAGTGACTTCAGCTCATACCCGAGATGGGATATTTCAGTGACAGCATACTCCGCTTCCTCCCCAGCTAGACCTACCAATCTTTGATCAAGAAGCGCGGCTTCGCTTTCAGCTGCCCTCCGGTATGTCCGAAGATGTCTTGGTTCTATTCCAAATCCAAGAAATCGTGAAACTATTTGAGCTATCAGAAGGTCGTCCACAGTGTATGTTTCACCGCTAGAGACATTTTTCTTAGGAAGTAAGCCGAATTGCTCCATTGCATCAAAATCTGTTTCCGTTAGCCCACTGCGTTGNAGAATTTCTGACTTAGATATTTCTAGTGAATCGTCTGGNGGTAAAGCAGGATCAACGTCATGAAAAGTACGCTCGTTCTGGGGTCGTGAATCTAATTGCCGTGTTCCAGAACTTAAACGCTCACGTATTACTCTTAAAGGAAGAAAATATTCTCGTTGCTGTCTCAANACCCAGCGAAGCTGTGACAAATCACTCTCTGAATATTTCCTATATCCAGATGTTGTTCGTTGTGGGGTTAAGAGGCCTTTGGATTCCAAATATCTCACCTTTGAAATNGTTAGACCGGAGAATTCTTTAGAGAGAATTTNAACTACNTCTCCGATGGAGTAAGCGGATTNTTCATCCACTAGTAGTTTCCTGGAAGAAGACCAGTTTAAATTTTCCGATTTGCAACGTGTCTCCTGGTGAGATTTCAGTTTCCTTGTCGATTTGGGTCATATTTACATAAGTCCCGTTTAGTGAACCGACATCTCGTACAAGCGCTAGATTTGCAGATATCTTNACTTCAGCATGTCTACGAGAAACTGTTATATCGTCAAAGAAAAGATCACTTTTAGGGTGCCTACCAAGTGTTGAGATCTCGCGGTCAAGGAGAAATCGAGAGCCCGCTAATGGCCCTTCAGTAACGACAAATCCTGTACCGTTTCCTGAGGTAGAAGCGACATCGTTGTGCCCATCTGAAAGAAAATAGGTCTCTGTTGGCTCGTCAGCTTCCATAATCAGCTCGCTATCAATTCTCCGTACTGTTCGGGCGATAATAGATCCGGTATTCCATCATCCGAGAGTTCGATAGTGCAAATCCAACCGTCACCATATGGATCTTCATTTAGCAGTTCTGGCGATTCAACGAGATCGTGATTAACTTCAATGATCGTTCCAGGGATTGGTGCATATATNTCTGAGACAGACTTCGTCGATTCAACTTCTGTGATGCTTTGGCCAGAACTTACTACGCCTCCGATATTTGGAAGTTCAACGAAGACTACGTCACCGAGTGCATCCTGAGCATAGTCCGTAATCCCAATTACAGCTTTGCCGCTCTCTATTCGCACCCACTCATGGTCTGTGGAATACANCAAGTTATCTGGAATATTCATATTCTGACTGTACACCCTACGAAAGCAAATTTCCTATTGGAATTTCTACTGAAGCGATTCTCTATGCTCCTTTAGTGCATAACGGGCNAGNGGAATGTAGCCAATNGCAGCGTAGTAGTGAAGAAGAAGAGATGGAGCCCCTATAGAGTAGGAAATNATCTCCCATACTTCAGAATGTGTCCCGACTGTTCCAGCAGAAATCAAGAAAAAAGGGAATGTGAACATTAAGCCAAAGCTACTCGTCTTACCAAGCCACGTGACATCTAGTGCTTTTGCGCCTAATCCAGCCAATATCAATGCAGCAATAGCAACAATGGATTCTCGAACCAGTGTCAGGACTCCAAACCAGATTGGCACAGAGCCATCTATAAGCATCGAGAAGACTGCTACTAAAAACATAACCCTATCAGCAGTGGGATCTAGAATCTTTCCAAGATCTGAAGCTTGATCAAAACGACGTGCTATCCATCCATCGATCCAGTCTGTAGCGCCTAATACTCCAAGCAAGATNGCTGCAGTTAATCTGCGCTCTTCGCCCAAGAGGAGCCAAACAAATATTGGCACCGTTCCGAGCCTAGCGATCGAAATAAAATTTGGAATCGTATAAATGTTGTCTCTCCAACTTTGATCTAGTTCTGAGTCAGCATTTACTTCCATTAGATTTTCCTTAGTCTATTATGGATCAAAGGAGTNAANAATGCCTTCTGTCTTCAGTAAAATTATCTCAGGTGATCTACCTGGGCACTTTGTATGGAAAGACGAACTTTCTGTTGCNTTCNTATCTATAAACCCNATTGCTTCTGGGCACACTCTAGTGATTCCTAAATTAGAAGTNGACCATTGGTTAGATCTACCTCCAGAGATTAATGCTCACCTCGTTCAGTTGGCCCAAATTATCGGCAATGCGCAGATGGTTGCCTTTNNCCCCCTNAGGGTCGGCATGNTAATCGCTGGTTTAGAAGTCCCCCATACTCATCTTCACGTTATTCCAATGGAAGGAATGCANGATCTNGATTTCTCTAGAGCAACTNTCACAGCTGATCAATCGGAACTTTCCTCNAANGCTCTATTGTTAANAAATACTCTGGAGTCGAACGGNCATTCAACCGGGCTCTAAGCTCTTACTCTTGCGTAAGGGACACNAGCCCTCGTCTTTCCGCTTCGGCAGGTGTTACGTATGCTTCAATTCCAGCATTGTCGTAAACNTGAACGAATCTTTGTCCNACACGAATATCCGCTTGGAAGTCAAGAATATCTACACCAATCCAACCAGCTGGAACTTCGCTTCTATCAAAAATAAACCAGTTAACGTTTCGTACAGCATCACTGCCTAGCCTGTCATCGTATTCAGCAGGAGGAGAAAATTCTAGTAAGGCAACTCGTTCACTTAACAGAGGTAACATCTTTTCGGATGCACGAACCACAGCGTCATCTGGCACCAGTTCAGCTAAATCAAGTCTGGCAATATCTACGGGATTTTGCCTACCCCATGTCCATGGCTCTTCATAGGGAGACGTAACAGAATTCGCAGTGAAAAACACTGCGGAGGTGAATAGTAATGCGCCGATTATTGCTCTATCCACGTTTACTCTTTGCACGATAATGCTTCCTGTTTTTGCAAGAGCGAATACCAAAGCAACAAAAATGAANACAGTTATAGGAATAGTTTGGCTTGCTTCATTTAGTTCGCCTTTTTGNACGTCAGCANTTAGGTAGATAGCGAAAAGTGGCAGTGCAGGAACTAGGTACCTTGGGGCGACAACAGGTAGAAATAAAACCGGCGCAAGGAGTGAGACGCCCACTAAGAAATTGGCTTCGGAAAAAAGTTCGGATAGAAAAACTATCGGGCTNATTATGATGCCCCATACNACTGAAAATGGGTTCCCGCTCCCGTAGTCAGAGAAGAGATCTACGTGCGGGTANTGGCCAGCATTGTATAGCGGTTGAATTCCNAGAATGAATATGGTNGCCCATGAAATTCCGAAACTTATANTCTGGTATCCGAGCTTTTTCTTACCCTCGAGGAGCCACAATATTCCTAGGCCNGCTATGGCAAGGCCTAAGTCNGCTCTTGTTAGAAGNGCAATCGTAATAAATNTCCAATANNTCCAGGATTTCTCAGAAAAGCCGGAATAGACCGCAGACAAGAGAAGCGGTAATGCTAGCGCTTCTAAATGAAAGCCTGCGATATTCACTGCGTGAACAGCGCTATATAGGCTGTACACAATAACAATTGCAGTACTTGCTCCTGTCCTCAAATGAGCTATATTTCGGCTCATTCGCCAGAGCGGTACTACTGCCAAGGCTAAAGCGCCTGCTTGAATAATTATGAGTGTGATTGCTGTTGGNAATAGTTTCGTGAGACCTGCAATAGGGTAAATTAAGTACCCTCCCTGTAGGGAAAGGTAATTCTGACCAAGTAAAGAGGCATCTGGGGTAAAGCCTTCCCCAATCAGCCATACGGATTGCATAATGGCTGCAAGACCCGCATCCTGACTTAGCTCGCGCGATCTTGCAAGCGCTAGGAGAGCGAAAATAGTCCATAGGGCCACAACACAGACCCATGGGAAAAATCTGTCAAAGGCAGAGCTCTCAAATCGAGCCTGCCATTTCAAGAGTCTATATTCAAGACGCTTGCGCCAATGTAATGTCATGTTTAACTAAAATAGCAGAAGCCAAACTATTTCAGAAATATCTAACTGTTCCTTATTCTCGTCTAATTAACGTATGACAGATAGTAGAACGCTCCTGCGGCTGTATTTCCAATGATATTCCTACCTGGAGATCCAATTACTAGGTCCCCGTTTAAAGAGGTAAAGGAATATCCAAATAATGCTTGTGCCTGGGAATTTCCGCTTAAAGACGATTGGTACGGGTAAAGTATCTGATCATTCCCAGTGGATATTTGTCCATTTAGTCCAGGGAGAATAGCAACTGC